>CAYXCT010000063.1:1480-10564 GCA_964463435.1 uncultured bacterium
GCGAGATGAAGAGCACCGAGGTGGATGATTTTGTGAAGAAGTACGGCTACAAGCCCACCCAGGTCAAGGTGGCTTTGGATGCCCTGTCGGTGTTCCTCAACCGGGACAATCCCGTGGGCAAGCTGACCCTGCCGGAGGTCGATGCCATCTTCAGCAAGACCCGCCGCGGCGGGCACCGGGAGATCAGCAACTGGAGCGACCTGGGCGGAGCCAATGAGGCCATCACCCTCTATGGCCGCAACAGCGCCTCGGGCACCTATGCCTTCTTCAAGGAGAACGCGCTCTTCGGCGGCGACTACAAGAACGAGGTGCAGGAGCAGCCCGGCTCCGCCAGCGTGGTCTCGGCGGTGGGGCGCGACAAGGCAGGCATCGGCTATTCGGGCATGGGCTACCGCACTTCGGCGGTGAAGGCCGCCCGCATCGCCAAGGAGCAGGGCGGCGAGTATGTGGCCGCCACCGCGGCGAATGTCTACAACGGCAAATATCCCCTCAAGCGCTATCTCTACATCTATGTCAACAAGGCGCCAGGCAAGGACATGGACCCGCTGGTGGCTGAGTTCGTCAAGTTCGCGCTGAGCAAGCAGGGGCAAGAGTACACCATCAAGGATGGCTTCCTGCCCCTTCCGGCCAGCGTGGCCAGCGCGGCCATCGAATAGCAAGGCCAGCGGATAGTTGCACAAAAAAGGCATCCCCGCGGGGATGCCTTTTTTTGCGCCTTGAACGGCCTGCTCGGCTGGTTTATCCTATGCGACCGTCAGTTGATGGAGGTCAGCAGGCGGTAGATGAGCTCCACATGCTGCAGGCCGGGGCTGTCGTCCTCGCCCTCGCCGCGCGGCGCGTGCTTCAGGTAGGCCTGCAGGTCCTCCAAGGCCTTGCTGTAATGGCTCATCTGGTAGTAGACCAAGCCCCGCTCCTTGAGCAGGTCCACCTCCTTGGGCTCCAGGGCAAGCCCTAAGTCGGTGGCCCACAGCAGCAGCTTGAGGTCGCCGCGGGCGGCGTAGATGTGCTTCAGGTTGCGCACCAGGCGGGCCAGGATCTGGCGCTTGGGCATGGGGCGCAGCATGGCGTCCGCCAGCGGCGTGCCGGGGCCGAAGAGCCGGTCCAGGATGGCCTGCAGGTCGGCCCTCTCGAGCCGGCGGCCGCCCTCGAAGGGGTCGTAGAAATGGGATCCGCCCACCGGGGCCACCAGGAAGTGGCCGGGCAGGGGGATGCCCGCCAGGGGCAGGCCCAGGCGGCCTGCCACGCTCAGGTAGACCACCGACAGGGATATGGGGATGCCCAGCCGGCGGTCCAGCACCTGGTCCAAGAAGCTGTTGGCCGGCTCGTAATAGTCCTCGCGGTTGCCGCTCAAGCCCTGCTCCTGGCCCAGGAAGCTGGCCAGGGCATCCAGGCGCTCGGCCGCGCCCAGCCCCCCGGCGCGGGATTGCAGCTCTGCGGCCCAGCCATCCAGGCGGTCCAGGTAGGCCCTGGGCCTTATCTCAGGGCTCATCTCGCAGGCGATCAGCAGCGCGGCCTGGGCCAGGTCGAAATCCTGGCCGGGTGCGTTGATCAGCTCTTTGAGCGCCTTGCGGGCTTCTGACATCTCCATCATCTCTCCATGGTCCGGGTCCAGGGGCATGATAGCCTTGGCCCCCTTCTTTGTCAAATGCCCATGCCCCAAGCCCCCATCACATACCAGGTGAAGAAGCCCCGCGCCGAGGAGGTGATGGAGCTCTATGCCCACGCCCCCTGGGCCAAGGAGCGCCGCCTGCCCCAGGTGCGGCGCATGCTGCGCGCCACCGCGCTCTGCGTCACCGCGCGCGAAGGGCGGCGGCTGGTGGGCATGGCCCGGGTGCTGACCGACTTCACCTTCCGCGCGGGCTTGTATGATGTGATCGTGAGCCCGGATTGCCACCGCCGCGGCATCGGCAGCGCCCTGGTGCGCCTGGCCCTCAAGCAGCCGCGGCTCAAGGGCGTGGACCAGGTCTGGCTCTACACCACCGACAAGCAGGCTTTCTACGCCCGCCTGGGCTTCAAGCACCTGCCCGGCAACATGATGGTGCTCAAGCGGAAGGCGGGCTGATGGGGAGCGGCGCCATCAAATGGTTCCAGGACCCGGTCTACGGCGCCATGCCGGTGCGCGACCCGCTGCTCTTGAGCCTCATCGACAGCCATGCCGTGCAGCGCCTGCGCCGGGTGCGCCAGCTGGGCGTGGGCCATCTCACCTTCTTGGGCGCCGAGCACTCGCGCTTCGCCCACTCGCTGGGCGCCATGCACCTGATGGCAACGGTGCTGGGCCACCTGGAGCTGCGCGAGGGCCTCAAGGTGCCCCCGCGGGAGCGGCAGGCCGCCCTGGCCGCGGCACTGCTGCACGACATCGGCCACAGCGCCTTCAGCCACACCCTGGAGAGCGTGCTGGGCCTCCGGCACGAGGCCATGAGCGTGCGCCTGGTGCGCGAGGAGCCGGAGCTCAAGCGCCTGCTGGGCCCGCGGGCGGCCCTGGTGGCGGGGCTCATCGCCGGCGGCGCGCGCGGCCGCCATGCCGCCCTGCTGCATGACCTCTTGAGCTCGCAGCTGGATGTGGACCGGCTGGACTACCTGGCGCGCGACGCCCACGCCACCGGCGTGGGCAGCGGCCGGGTGGACCTGCCCCGCATCTACAGCATGTTCACCGTCTGCCGCGGCCGGCTGGCCGTGCACGCCAAGGGCCAGCTGGCGGTGGAAGAGTACTTCTTGGCGCGCTACTTCATGTACTGGAAGGTCTACTACCACAAGACCTCGCGCGGCTTCGAGCTGATGCTGCGCTCCCTGCTGGACCGCGCCCGCGACCTGCACCGCGCCGGTGAGCTGGCGCCGGGCGCCACCCCGGCCCTGCAGGCCCTGCTGGAGCAGGGCGGCCGCATGCCGGTGGCCGCCTTCATGGACCACGACGACTCGGATCTGATGGTGGCCATCAAGGCCTGGCAGCAGGGCGGCGATGCGCTCCTGGCCGGCTTGTGCCGGCGCTTCCTGGGCCGCGGCCGCTTCAAGCTGCTGCATGAGGCCGCCACGCCCGGGGCCGGGCTGGGGGCCAGCCAGCTCGCGCGGGCCCGCGGCTACTTTGAGCAGCGGCAGGCGGGCTCGGCCCGCCATCTGCTGCTGGTGGACCGCTTTGGCGCCCTGCCCTACGACCCCGGCCAGCCGGTGCTGCTGGTGGGGGCCAAGGGCCGGCGCGAGGAGCTGTCCTCGCGCTCGGAGCTGATCCGCGGGGTGATGGCCAAGACCTCGCTGGAGCGGGTCTACTGCCCGCCCGAGGACGCGCCCCGGCTCTCGAAGCTGCTGGGCCTGGCCCCGCCGGCCCAGCTCAAGCTGAAGCTTTTGACCCGCTGAACCCGAGGAGAGCATGACCCAAGAATGCCTGAGATTCGAGGACCTGAAGGATTTCCTCTCCAGCCTGGTGCCCCAGCTGGAGGCCCATGTGCCCTATGCCGCCGGCTTGGGCCAGCGGCGCCAGGGCCTGCGCGCCCAGGTGGCCAGCGCCCAGAGCCAGCTCATCCCCGAGCCCAGCACTGCCGGCCTGGTGCTGACCCTGTTCAACGGGCGCCAGTTCTATGAGCTCTCGCACAGCCTGGCGCCGGCCGCGCTGATCAGGGAGAAGGCGATCGCCCTGGCCAAGCGCGCGGCCCAGGAGGCCGCCAGCCAGGGGCCGGAGCGCTATCAGATAGACCCGGGCCCCAAGCAGGACAGCCATGACGAGACGCCCCTGGCCAAGGACCCCTTCAAGGCCAAGACCGAGGCCAAGCTGGCGCGCGCGCAGGAGCTGCAGGCCCTGCTCGCCGCCGCCGACCCCCGGGTGCGCAACGCGGTGGCCATGGTCTCCGATTTCTCCAGCGAGGAGGTCTTCGTCACCCGCACCCGCCGCCTGAGCCAGCGCCTGGTGCGGGTGGAAGAGATGATGCAGGTGTATGTGGCCGAGGGCGGCAAGAGCCAGATGCTGTGGGACGGCGTGAGCCGGGCCGCCGGCTTGGAGGCCCTGGGCTGGTGCGCGCCGCGGGTGGGGGCCCTGGTGGCCGATGCCTGCCGCCTCTTGAGCGCCCCGCGCCTGGAAGACCCCGGCCTGCACGAGGTCGTGGCCGACCCCAGCTGGGCCGGCATGCTGGCCCATGAGGCCTTTGGGCACGGCACCGAGACCGACATGTACCTGAAGGACCGCGCCCGCGGGGCCGCCTACATGGGCAAGCAGGTGGGCTCGCCCCAGGCCACGCTCTATGACGACCCCAGCATGCCCGGCCAGAGCGGCAGCTGCTTCTTTGACCACGAGGGCTGCCCGGCCAGCCCCACCCGCATCCTCAATGCCGGGGTGCTGGAGCGCGGCATGACCGACCTCAACAGCGCCCTGGCGCTGGGCCTGCCCCGCAGCGCCAATGGCCGGCGCGAGAGCTGGGAGCGCAAGGCCTACGCCCGCATGACCAACACCTATTTCGCCCCCGGGCCGCACAAGCCCGCCGCCCTCATCGCGGCGGTGGAGCAGGGCTACTACCTGCGCCATGCCAGCAACGGCATGGAAGACCCTCAGGGCTGGGGCATCCAGTGCGAGGGCCTGTGGGCCGAGCGCATCAAGGGCGGCAAGCTCACCGGCGAGGTCTTCTCGCCGGTCATCCTCACCGGCTATGTGCCGGACATCCTGGCCTCCATCAGCATGGCCGCGGATGACCTGACCATCTCGGGCCTGGGCCACTGCGGCAAGGGCCACAAGGAATGGGTCAAGAACACCCTGGGAGGGCCGCATCTCAAGCTGCGCGCCCGCCTGGCCTAGGAGGTCCCAGCATGCTCCCCATCATCATCGATGCTTTGGAAGCCTGCCAGGAGATCTCCGGCTGGCAAGTGCGCGAGGCGCGCCGGCAGAGCTCCCAGCGCTTCATCAACAAGCAGGCCACTGAATCGGCCCGCAGCGCGGAGACCCTGGCCTGGGAGGTGGAGGTGCTGGCCAACCAGTACCCCAAGCGCCGCTCGCAGGAGGGGGCCACCACCGGCAGCGCCCGCTTCACGCTGGATGCGGCCGGCTTGCCGCGCCTGGCCAAGGAGCTGGCCCAGGCCGCCGCCGCCGCGGCCCTCATCCGCAACCAGCCCTACCACATGACCGACCCCGGGCCCTCCTTCAGCAACCTCCAGCTGGCCGACCCGGCCATCAACGCCCAGGCGCCAGCTGCGCTGGAGGCCCTGGAAGCCCGCCTGCGCGCCGCGGCCGCGGCCCAGGGGCAGGGGATCCGGCTGGCGGCCGCCGAGCTCTTCGCCGAGCGCAGCAGCCTGCGCCTGGTCAACTCGCAGGGCCTGCAGGCGGCCCAGGAGAGCACCCTCTTCAGCGGCGAGTTCGTGCTGCTGGCCGCGGATGGCCAGGGCGGCGAGAGCGAGGTCTTCCGCCTCTTCAAGCGCCGCCGCCTGCAGGACTGGGAGCTGGAGGCCGAAGTGGCCCTGGCCGCCCAGGCCGGGCGCCAGCGCGCCCGCGCCGTGCTGCCGCCCAGCGGCCGCTTCGATGTGGCGCTCTCCGGCGATGCGCTGGACCACCTCTTTGAATGGCTGGTGACCCAGGCCTCGGCCGCGGCCAAGTACAACCGCATCACCGAGCGCGAGCTGGGCGACATGCTGGTGGCCGCGGAGCCGGGGGCCAGCCCCCTGACCCTGTGGCACAACAGCCAGATCCCCTGGGCCGTGGGCAGCTACCGCTTCGACGCCTCAGGCAGCCCCTCCTGCCGCCGCCTGCTGGTGGACCGCGGCCAGCTCCACAGCTATTGGGCCAATGCGCGCTACGCGCAATACCTGAAGATGGCCCAGCCCACCGGCGAGCTGGGCAACCTGGAGGTGGAGCCCGGCAAGCGGGCCGCCGCTGACCTGCTCTCGCCCGCTGAGGGGCGGCCCCTGCTGCACTTGACCGAGTTCAGCGTCTTTGAGCCCAACCCCGTCACCGGCGAGTTCTCGGCCGAGATAAGGCTGGGCGAGCTCATCAGCCCGGATGGCAGCCGCCAGGCCCTGCGCGGCGGCTCGGTGAGCGGCAGCAGCCGCGAGGCCTTTGCCCGCGCGCAGCTGAGCAGCGAGACCGCGCAGCGCGAGCGCTACCTGGGCCCGCAGGTGGTGCTGCTGCCGGGCCTCACCCTGGCCGGGGCCTGAGCGTGGCCCGCGCAAAGCCCGGCGCGGCCGGTTCCCTGGCGCCCGGGCGCTTGGCCGTGGGGGCCACCGCCTTTGCCGCCGGCCTGCTGGTGATGGTCATCGAGATCGGCGGCGCGCGGGCCCTGGCGCCCTTCTTTGGCTCATCCCTCAGGGTGTGGACCAGCACCATCACCAGCACCTTGGGCTTCCTGGCCGTGGGCTATGCCCTGGGCGGGCGCCTCTCCCGCCGGCCCTCCTCCTGGCACCTTCCCCTGCTCTTCATCGCTGGCGGGCTCTGGCTCTGCCTCTATCCGCTCCTCCGCGCCGCGGCGCTCGAAGCCTGCGCTGGCTGGCTGGGCGTGGCCGGGGGAAGCCTGGCCGCGGCCACCCTGCTCTTTGGGGCGCCGCTGGCGGCCCTGGGCGCCAGCACGCCCCTGCTGGTGGGCGCGGCCACCAGCGCCGACGCCCGCGATGCCGGGGCCAGCAGCGGCCGCCTCTTCTTCATCAACACCGTGGGGAGCCTGGCCGGCGGATGGCTGACGGCCCTGCTGCTCATCCCCTATTTCAGCATGCGCTGGAGCCTGCTGGGCGCCGGGCTGGCCTTGGCCCTGCTGGGCGCCGCCTGGGCCTGGCAGGCCCGCCGCTTGAGCCTGGCCCTGGCAGCGCCCCTGGCCTGCCTGCTGCTGGCCCTGGCAGCCCCCAGCCCGGCCAGCGATGGCCGCATCGCGCGCGGGTTCAGCTTTCACCTGCTTGAGCGCCGGCAGACCCAGGTGGGCCTGCTGCAGGTCTTCGACATCCAGCCGCTGGGCGTGCGGGTGGAGCTGCTGGATGGCGTCACCCAGGGCGGCATGCGGCTCTCCAGCGGGCTCAGCTACCTGCCCTTCACCGAGGCGCTCAATGTGCTGGCCTGGCGCCATCATCCCAGCGCCAAGAGCGCCCTGCTGCTGGGCCTGGGCCCGGGCCTGCTGGCCAAGGAGCTGGCCGCCCGCGGCTTGAGCGTGACCGTGGCTGAGCTGGAGCCGCGCGTGGAGGGTGCCGCCCGCGCATGGTTCGGGCTGCCCGCCAGCGTGCGCGTGGTGCAAGGCGATGCCCGCGCCTTTCTGCGCGGCGGCCAAGGCAGCTATGACCTCATCGTGCTGGATGCCTATGCCGGAGAGGTGGCGCCCTGGTATCTTGCCACAGCCGAGGCGCTGGCCCAGGCCAAGCAGCACCTGGCCCCGGGCGGCCGCCTGCTGGTGAACACCGTCACCACAGCCCGGGCTGACAGCCCGGGCTTGCTGCGCTTGGAGGCCGAGCTCTGCCGGGCCTTTCCCGAGGCGCAGGTGATGCTGGCGCAGGAGCCAGGGGCGCCCTTGGTGAACGCGGCCCTGGTGGCGGGCGCGGGGCTGGCCAGAAAAGCAGAAGGGGACCCCCCTATGGCCCTGGATGCGAGCCTGAGGGATCCCCTGAGGGCCATGGAAGCCTCGGCACAGCCCGCCCAGCCCGGGCCGTGGAGGAGCAGCGATGACTTTAGCGACTTGGACAGCGCCGAGGCTGGCCTGCGCGCAGAGTTCAGGCAGCAGGTCATGGATGAGCTGGGCCCAGGCTTGATGGCGGATTGACTTCAAGCGGGCAGCCAGTCAGTCCTCTTGCTCCTCTTTGCCCCTTTGAGCCGCTTCCAAGTCCTTTGCCCGGCTGCGGATGCGGAGGGCAAAGGGGAGCACAATGAGCATCAGGCCTAAAAAGACTAAGGCGATGATGATGGATATTGTGGTGTTCATGGCTTGGCCCCCTTTCTAACTATATAGATACAAACTTAACAAATTAATTTCAAATTAATTGTGATAAAAATTAAACCACTGGATTAAATCAATACTTGACCTATTTTTAGGCTTATAATAAACGAGAAAGGCCGCCATCTTTAAATGGCGGCCTTTCTCGTTTAAGCAATCAGTTAACTAAGGCTTAGCTTTTCGTTTTATATCGCATATCCAAGAGCAGCAGGATCAGCATGATGCTGCCGCCGATGATGAAAGGCAGGCGCAGATCCCATTCAAAGGCTGCCAGGCCTATGAAAGGGCCCAAGGCTCGCGCCAGGCTGGAAAGGCCCTGCCCCAGGCCCAGCACCCCGCCCTGATCCTTGCTGCTGGCGCTGCGGCTGAGCAGGGAGCTCAAAGAGGGGTTGATGAGCCCGCTGCCGGCTGCCAAGGGCAGCATGAGCAGGCCGTAGGAGAGGTAGCTGGGCATGAAGGGCATGCAGAAGATGCCCACAGCCTGCAAGGCCAGGCCAAAGCCCAGCAGCCGGCGCTCACCGAAGCGCCGCGTGAGGGGATGGATGAGCCCGCCCTGCACCACGGCGGTGAGCACCCCCAGCCAGGCCATCATCCAGCCCGTGCGCGCGATGGCCTGGCTGGCGCCGCCGCCGAAGCGCGTGCTAAAGAGCAGGCTGAAGCATTGCTCCAGGTTGCTGAAGGCCAGGGTCGCGCCGAAGAGGAGCAGCAGCAGCAGGTCCAGGCCGGGCTTGGCCAGGGCCTGGCGCAGGCTGGCAAGGTCCAGCGGCGAGGAGAGCAGGGCGCGCGGCTTGGCCAGCCGGCTCTCAGGGGGCAGGGTCTCGGGCAGGATGAAGAGGGCCAGCACCAGGTTGGCCAGGCCCAGGCCGGATGCGGCCAGGCCCGGGGCGGGCAGCCCGCCCAAGTGGGTGGCCAGCACCGAGAGCGGGGGCCCCAGGATGAATCCCAAGCCAAAGGCCATGCCGATGAGGCCCATGCCCTTGGCGCGGTTTTCCGGGGTGGTGACATCCGCCACCACGGCCTGGGCCGCGGCGATGTTGCCGGCAAAGAAGCCGGCCAGCAGGCGCGAGCCCAGCAGCACGGGCCAGGTGCTGGCCAGGCCGAAGAGCAGGTAGCTGGCGCTGCCGCCCGCCATGCTCACCAGCATCACCTTGCGGCGGCCCACCCGGTCGCTGAGCCGGCCCCAGAAGGGCGTGAAGAAGAAGCCCATCAG
>CAYXCT010000064.1:0-10492 GCA_964463435.1 uncultured bacterium
TGATTAGAGCCATCATCAAAGCCGACCTGCGCATCCTGCTGGCCGCCCTGTGGAGCCTCTTCACCCTGGCGCTGGTGTGCTGGTGGTGGATCTTCGTGGCCTTCACCCCGCTCAGCATGGAGAGCGCGGCCAAGGCCCAGCGCATGTTCCTCTACGAGGGCTCCTGCCTGGTGCCGGTGGTGGTGGCGGGCGGCATCGCCCTGCTGCTGCTCACCTGGCGCGACCGGCGGCGCCACCAGCAGCTGAAGCTCTTCTTCGCCAACTTCAGCCATGACATCAAGACCGGCATCACCCGCCTGCGGCTGCAGTCTGAGATATTGCAGGAGAGCCACCCGCCCCAGGATTTCCCCAGCCTGCACCTGCTGGTGAGCGACATCGCCCGGCTCGACCTGCACCTGGAGAACGCCCTCTACCTGGCCAACATGGAGGAGGGCCTGCTGCTGATGGAGGACCTGCGCCTGAGCCGGCTGCTGGAGGCGCTGCGCCCGGAATGGAGCGAGGTGCAGTTCGTGCTGCGCGGGGATGAGGCCTTTTGCAGCGACAAGCGGGCCCTGCTGAGCGTGCTGCGCAACCTCTGCGCCAACGCCGTGCTGCACGGCCAGGCCAGCAGCATCGAGTTCAAGGCCCGCCGCCTGGGCGCGCAGGTGGAGCTGGAGGTCTCGAGCAACGGCCGGCCCTTCACGGGCGACCTGGCGGCGTTGGGCCGCGGGCCCCTGGCCTCCTCCAACGGCAGCGGCCATGGCCTGGGCCTCTACTTGAGCGCCGCGCTGGCGGCGCGCCTGGGCGGCAGCCTGCGCTTCGGCCGCTCGGCCGCGGGCCAGCTCACGGCCAGCATCACCCTGCCGGCGGCCAGGGCATGAGCCGGGAGGCGGACAAGGCGCGCATCCTGCTGGTGGAGGATGACTGGTCGCTGGGCGAGACCTTGAGCGAGCGCCTCAGCCGCGACTACAAGGTGAGCTGGCAGACCGGCTACCAGGCCGGGCTCAAGGAGGTGCTGCGCGGCCGCCCCTTTGACCTGGCGGTGCTGGACGTGGGCCTGCCGGACGGCAGCGGCTTCGACCTGGCGGTGGAGCTGCGGCGCGGCATGCGCTGCCCCATCCTCTTTCTCACCGCCCAGGCGGACGCGGAATCCAGGCTCAAGGGCTATGAGCTGGGCGCCGAGGACTACATCCCCAAGCCCTTCCACCTGAAGGAGCTGCTGCTGCGCATCGAGCTGGTGCTGGCCCGGCGGGTGGCCGGGGCCCAGCTGCAGGTGGGCGGCCTGCTGGTCGACTTCGCGGCCGGCTCGGTGCGCCTGGCGGACGGCGGCCTGGTGTTCCCGCCCGCCACGGACATGAAGGTGCTGCGCCTGCTGGTGGAGGCGGCGCCCAAGGCCCTGAGCCGCGATGCCATCATCGACGCGGTGTGGGGCGAGGATGGCGAGGCCAGCCACCGCAGCGTGGACAACATGGTGGTGCGGCTGCGCCAGCTGCTGGGGGAAGAGAAGGAGCGCCTGCGCTCGGTGCGCGGGGTGGGCTACCAATGGCATGACGGGGCAGGAGGGCAGCATGAATGAGCGCTTCCAGAACGCCCTGGCGCGCCGGCCGCAGGCCGTGCCGCCGGTGTGGCTCATGCGCCAGGCCGGCCGCTACCACAGCCATTACGCGGGCCTCCGGCGCCAGCACAGCTTCATGGACCTGTGCCTGCGGCCCGAGCTGGCGGCCGAGGTGGCGCTGGGCCCGGTGGCGGACTTCGACTTTGACGTGGCCATCCTCTTCTCAGACCTGCTCTTCCCGCTGGCCGGGCTGGGCATGGGCTTGAGCTACGGCGAGGACGGGCCGAAGCTGGGCTTCCACCTGAGCCCCCGGGCCCTGGGCCAGCTGAAGCCCTGGCAGGAGGCGCTGGAGAGCCTGCGCTTCCAGGGCCAGGCCCTGCGGGCCACCCGCGAGAGGCTCCCCCAGGGCAAGAGCCTGATCGGCTTCGTGGGCGGGCCCTTCACGCTCTTCGCCTACGCGGCCGAGGGCGAGCACCGCGGCGGCCTGGCATCGGCCAAGCAGCAGCTGGGCCTGTGGGAGGGCTTCATGGCCAGCCTGCTGCCCCTGCTGGAGGCCAACATCCGACTGCAGCTGGAGGCCGGCGCCGAGGCGGTGATGGTCTTCGACACCGCGGCCGGCGAGCTCTCGGCCAGCCTCTTCCGCCGCCTGGCCGCCCCCGCCCTGCTGCGCCTGGCCCGGGCCTTCCCAGGCCGGGTGGGCTATTACAGCAAGGGCGCGCTGCCCTCCTTCTTCAGCCCTGAGTTCCTGGCCGCGCCCTGGGCCGGGATGGGCTTTGACCACCGCTGGGACCTGGCAGCCTGCTTCAGCCTGTCGGGGCGCGGGTTCGTGCAGGGAAACTTCGACCAGGCCCTGCTCTTGGCTGAGGGCGCCGACTTTGAGCGGGAGGTGGAGGCCTGGCTGGCCCCGCTGGCCTCCCTGAGCCATCAAGAACGCGCCGGCTGGGTCTGCGGCCTGGGCCATGGCGTTCTCCCCAAGACCCCGGAGCGCAATGTGCGCGCCCTGGTGGAAATCGTGAGGCGGCGATGCTCCTGAAGGACCTCATCCGCAAGTACGACATACCGGCCCCCCGCTACACCAGCTATCCCACCGTGCCCTTCTGGAGCCGCAAGCCCGCGCCCGCGGAATGGGTGGATTGCCTCAGCCGCGGCCTGGCGCCAACGGGCGCGGCCTGGGCTTGCTACATCCACATCCCCTTCTGCGAGTCGCTGTGCACCTTCTGCGGCTGCAACAACGTCATCACCCGCAACCACGGGGTCGAGGAGCCCTATGTGCAGCTGCTGCTCAAGGAGCTGGCCTGCTACCTGCGCGAGGTGCCGCTCTTGGCAGAGAGGCCCCTGCGCCAGCTGCACTTGGGCGGCGGCTCGCCCACCTTCTTGAGCGCCCAGAGCCTGCAGGCCCTGCTCTTGCCGCTGGTCAAGGGCGGCTTGCGCCTGGCCCCGGGCTTTGAGGCCAGCGTGGAGGTGGACCCCCGCCTCACCAGCCGCGAGCAGCTGAAGGCCCTGGCCGACCTGGGCTTCAGCCGCCTGAGCCTGGGCGTGCAGGACTTCACCCCCGAGGTGCAGCGCCTGGTCAACCGCAAGCAGCCCTATGAGGTCACCGCCCGCGCCTTCGAGGACGGCCGGGCGCTGGGCTACAAGTCCATCAACCTGGACCTCATCTACGGCCTGGCCGGCCAGACCCCGGCCACCATGGCCATGAGCCTGGAGAAGACCCTGTCGCTGCGGCCGGACCGCATCGCCCTCTACAGCTTCGCGCTGGTGCCCTGGATCAAGCCCCAGCAGCGGCTCTTCAAGGATGAGGACCTGCCCAAGGCCGAGGCCAAGCGCGCGCTCTATGAGCTGGGCCGCGAGGACCTGCTCAAGGCGGGCTACCTGGAAGTGGGCATGGACCATTTCGCGCTGCCCGAAGACCCGCTGGCCCTGGCCATGAAGGACGGCAGCCTGCACCGCAACTTCATGGGCTACACCGAGAGCCGCACGGATGTGATGGTGGGCCTGGGCGTCAGCAGCATCTCCGAGGCGCCCGACTGCTTCCACCAGAATGAGAAGGTCTTCCCCGTGTACCAGGCGGCCATGGCCGAGGACCGCATCCCCACCCTGCGCGGCCATGTGCTGAGCAAGAGCGACCAGCAAAGGCGCCAGCAGATCTTGCGCTTCATGACCCAGCTCAAGGTGGAGCTGGAGGATGAGGCCCAGGCCGCGGATGCCCGCCAGTTCCTGGCCCCCATGCTGGAGGACGGCCTGGTCAGCCTGCAGGGCCGCAGCCTGAGCCTGACCGAGGCGGGCCGGCCCTTCTTGCGCAATGCCTGCGTCTTCTTCGACGAGCACCTGCGCCAGCAGAAGCCCGAGACCAAGACCTTCTCGCAGGTCATATGACAGCCAAGGTCACCATCATCGGCGCCGGCATCTCTGGCCTCACCCTGGCCCACTACCTGCTGGAGCAGGGCGCGCAGGTGGAGCTGCACGAAAGGTCAGGCCGCTGCGGGGGCCTGCTCTCCAGCCCGGGCAGCGGGCACGGCTTCTATGAGACCGCGGCCAACGCCCTGATGGCCAGCCGCCGGGCCAAGGCGCTCTTCGACAGCCTGGGCTTGGAGCGCCTGGAGCCCCTCAAGGCCTCGCGCAAGCGCTTCATCTGGCGCGGCCGGCCGCGGCGCTGGCCCCTGGGGCCAGGCGAGAGCCTGGGCTTCATCAGCCGCCTCTTGTGGAAGATGGCTGCTGACCGCAAGAGCTTCCACCCCCGGCCCGGGGAGACCCTGGCCGAATGGGGCCAGCGCAACCTGACGCCCGCCACCCGGCACTACCTGCTGGAGACCGTGCTGCAGGGCATCTATGGCGCCCAGGTGGCTGACCTGAGCGCCAGCCTGGTGCTGGGCCGCTTCTTTGTGAAGGGCCGCGAGCGGGTGCTGGGGCAGATAGCCCCGCGCCAGGGCATGCAGGGGCTCATCAGCGCCCTGGAGCAGAGCCTCAAGCAGCGGGGCGCGGCCTTCCACTTCCATTCTGAGGGGCCGCGCCTGCCCCTGGCCGATTCTAGCCCCGCGGTGCTCTGCCTCAAGGCCAGCGAGGCCGCCGCGCGCCTGTCCCAGGACGACCCGGAATCCAGCCGCTTGCTCAGGCAGGTGCGCATGCATGACAAGACCGCGGTGACCGTGTTCTATGATTCCTTTCCCAAGGCCTCGCGCCGCTACAACGGCTTCGGCACCCTGGTGCCGCCGGGCAGGGAAGCCGAGCTGCCCCTGGGCGTGCTGATGAACAGCTTCATCTTCGCGGGCCGCGACCAGGCCTACAATGAGAATTGGATCTTCTCGGCCCAGGGCCAGCAGCGCCTGCTAGGCCTGGATGAGGCGGGCCAGAGGGAGAGCATCCTCAAGGCGCGCGAGGAGATCTTCGGCGAGCGGCTCCCCATCGCTGAGATCAAGCTCACTCATTGGGCCCCGGCCCTGCCCATCTATGACCTGGCCCTGGAGCGCGTGCTGGGCCAGCTCAAGCCCAAGCCCGGCATCCATCTGCACGGCAACTGGCTGGGCCTGCTGGGCCTCTCGGGCATCCTCGACCGCAGCGCATGGCTGGCGCAAGAGCTGGCGCATGCCTGAGCGCCAAGGCCTGCTGCTGGTCAACCTGGGCACCCCGGCCTCCACCGAGCTTTCGGACATCCAAGCCTTTTTGCGCGAGTTCCTCATGGACGGCCGGGTGCTCACCATGCCCTGGCCCCTGCGCTGGCTGCTGGTGAATGGCAGCATCGTGCCCAAGCGCAGCCCCAGCTCGCAGCGCAAGTATCAGCGCATCTGGATGGGGCAGGGCTCGCCGCTCTTGGTGCATGGCCAGGTCTTTGCTGCCCGCCTGCAAGAGCAGCTGGGCCCAGGCGTGCAGGTGGAGCTGGCCATGCGCTATGGCCAGCCCGGCATGGCAGCAGCCCTGGACCAGCTGCAGGGCGTGGGGAGCCTGGCCATCCTGCCGCTCTTCCCCCAATTCGCCGAGGCCACCACCGGCTCGGTCTACGCCCTGCTGGATGATCTGCTCAAGAGCCGGCCGGCCCTGAAGCGCCTGCCGCAGCGCCGCATCCAGGGCTTCTGGCAGCAGGAGGCCTTTCTGCAGGCCTGCTGCCGCAGCCTGCGGCGCGATGGCGGCCTGGAAACCGCTGACCATGTGCTCTTCTCCTTCCACGGCCTGCCCTTGAAGGACGTGCTGCGGCAAGAGGGCTGCCGCGGGGATGGCGCCTGCTGCGCGGAGCCCCGGCCCCTGTGCTATCCCTCCCAATGCATGGCCACGGCCCGCGGCCTGGCCCAGCGCCTGGGGCTTGCGCCCGGGGCCTGGAGCTGGTCCTTCCAGTCCCGCCTGGGCCAGGCGGAGTGGTTCAAGCCCTACACCAGCGAGGCCCTGAAGGGCCTGGCCAGGCAGGGCAAGCGCCGCGTGGCCGTGCTCTGCCCCTCCTTTGTGGCGGACTGCCTGGAGACCCTGGAGGAGATAGGCATGGACAACCGCGACCTGTTCCTGAAGAGCGGGGGCGAGAGCTACCGCCTGGCGGCCTGCCCCAACGCGGAGGAGGCCTGGGTGGCTGGCTTCGCGGATTGGGTGAAGAGGGAAGCGCTGGCCTGAGCTGCGGGCTCGCTGAGCTGCCGCAGGCGCTTGACCTGGCCCAAGCTCAGTGTTATAAATTTAAAGTTTTTATTACCGCCAAGAGGTGGCCATGCCTGAGCTTGTCCGATTCAGCATCTCCCTGGAAAAAGACCTGTTGGAGAGCTTTGACCAGCTGGTCGATGAGCGCGGCTTGAGCAACCGCTCTGAGGCCGTGCGCGACCTCATCCGGCAGGAATTCGTCAAAAAAGAATGGGACGAGGGCAAGGAAGTGGCCGGCGCTGTCACCCTGATCTATGACCACCACCAGCGGGACTTGGTCAACAAGCTGATGAACATGCAGCATGACTACAGCGAGGTCATCCTGTCCTCGCAGCATGTGCACTTGGACCATCATCATTGCCTGGAGATCGTGGCGGTGAAGGGCAAGGCCTCAAGGGTGCGCATGCTGGCGGAGCAGCTCAAGGGCGCCAAGGGGGTGGCGCATGGGACTTTGAGCATGACCACCACGGGTCACACGGCTTCAAGGGCTCTGCATGCACATCCCTGACGGATACCTGGGCCCGGCCACGGCCGCGGCTGGCTTCGCGGCCATGATCCCGCTGTGGGCGATCGCCGTGAACCGGGTCAAGAAGACCCTGAAGGCCAAGCAGGCGCCCTTGCTGGCCATGGGCGCGGCTTTCAGCTTCCTCATCATGATGCTCAACGTGCCCATCCCTGGCGGCTCCACGGGCCATGCCGTGGGCGGGGTGCTGGTGGCCATCTTGGTCGGCCCCTGGGCCGCCACCATCGCGCTCAGCGTGGCCCTGGTGATCCAGGCGCTGCTGTTCGGCGATGGCGGCATCACGGCCATCGGCGCCAACTGCTTCAACATGGCTTTTGTCATCCCCTTTGCCGGATACGGCATCTATCGCCTCATCAGCGGCAGGGCCCCGATCGATTCCCCCCGGCGGGTGGCCGCGGCCTTCATCGCGGGCTATGTGGGCCTCAATCTGGCGGCGCTCTGCGCGGGCATCGAGTTCGGCATCCAGCCCCTGCTCTGCGCCAATGCCCAAGGCCAGGCGCTCTACTGCCCCTATGGCCTCTCCGTCGCAGTGCCCGCCATGCTGGGCGGCCATCTGCTGGTCTTCGGCTGGGTGGAGGCCCTGGTCACGGCCCTGGTGGTGAGATACCTGCAGAAATCCTCCCCTGAATTGCTCAGCGCCATGGGGGCGCGCGCATGAAGCCCACGACCAAGCTGGCGCTCGGGCTTGGCGGGCTCATATTGCTCTCGCCGCTGGGCTTGATCATCCCAGACCATTTCAAGGCCGGGTCGGCTTGGGGCGAATGGGGATCCGATGAGATAAAGAAGATGCTGGGCTATGTGCCGGCTGGCCTGGAAAAGATGGGGCCGCTGTGGAAGGCCCCCATGCCGGATTATGCCTTCAAAGGCTGGGAGGGCAAGGGACTGCCCCACCTGTCCTTTGCCTATGTCATCGCGGGGGTTCTGGGCGCGGGCGTGATCGCGCTGCTGGCCTGGCTCATCGGCAGGCTTCTGGCTCAGAAAGGCGATTGACTGAAGATGAAGAAAAGCCGCTTTGTGGACCATTCCATTGAAGGAGCCATCTCCTTTGCCGCGCGATCGCTCGAAGCAGAGGAGTACGCATCAAGAAGGGGCTTTTTGCAGTCCTTCGATCCACGAGCCAGGGTGTCCAGCTTGCTGGCGCTGCTGGCGCTGGTGATCTTCGCCAAGAGCCTGGCCGTGCTGGGCATCCTGTATGGCCTTTGCCTTCTGTTGGCCGTGGCTTCCAAGATCGATTTTGGCTTTTTCCTGAAACGGACCCTGGTCTTCATCCCCATCTTCTCGCTGTTCATGGCCCTGCCCGCCGCCTTCTCCTTTGCCACCCCGGGCGAGGCTGTGCTGCGCTTGGGGCCGGCCGTGGTCACCCGCCAGGGGCTGTGGGGGGGGCTGTTCTTCGTCTGCCGGGTCACCACGGCGGTCTCCTACTCGGTGCTGCTCTCCCTGAGCACGCGGCATTTCGCCCTGCTCAAGGTCCTGCGCGCCTTCGGGGTGCCGCCGGTCTTTGTCATGGTCTTTGGCATGGCTTACCGCTATCTCTGCCTCTTTGTGGAGATGGTCGAGAACACCTTCAAAGCCGTCAAGAGCCGGGTGGGCTTTGTGTCCGCCACGCGCCAGGGCCAGAGGCTGGTGGCCTGGAACATCGCCAACCTGTGGGCCCGCTCGTTCCAGATGAATGAGCAGGTCTACCTGGCCATGCGCTCCCGGGGCTACCGGGGCGAGCCCGTGCTGTCGCAGGGCTTGCGGGCCCGGGCCAGGGATTGGGCCTGGGTGATGTCGGTGCTGCTGTTCGCCCTGGCTTTGGCTTGGGCGCAAGGGAAGGGCCTGCTATGAGCGATGCGGTCTTTGAGCTGGAGGCGGTCAGCTACAGCTATCTGGGGAGGTTCCCGGCGCTCAAGAGCGTGAGCCTGAGCATCCAGCGCGGCCAGAAGGTGGCCCTGATGGGCGCCAATGGGTCGGGGAAATCCACGCTCTTGAGCCTGTTGGACGCCCTGATCTTCCCGGACCAGGGCAGCATCCGCTTCATGGGGCAGCCGCTGGCGGAGCCCCGCTTGGATGAGGGGGATTTCTCCGCTGATTTCCGCCGCAAGGTCGGGCTGGTCTTTCAGAACCCGGATGTGCAGCTCTTCTGCCCGACCGTGCGCGAGGACATCCTCTTCGGCCCGCTGCAGCTGGGGATGGGCCCTGCCGAGGCGCAGAAGCGCCTGGAGAGCCTGGCCGTCTCTTTGGGCATCCTCCATCTGCTCGACCGGGCGCCCCACCAGCTCAGCCTGGGCGAGCGCCGCAAGGTGGCTTTTGCCTCCACCATGGCCACGGACCCGGAAGTGCTGCTGCTGGATGAGCCCACCGCCGGGCTGGACCCCTTGACCACCGCGCACATCCTGGAGATGCTGCTCAAGGCCGCGGCCGCGGGCAAGACCGTCATCACCGCCACGCATGACCTGCACATCGTGGAGGCCATCTCGGATGAGGTCTACATCTTTGGGCAGGACAAGGGCATCGCCGGCCATGGCTCGCCCAAGGCCATCCTGGCCGACACGGAGATGCTCAGGGCCAACAACCTTGTCCATGCCCATCCCCACCTGCCATGGGATTACCACGCCCAGCGGCTTGGCTAGGCCGGCGGGCAGCCTTTGCAGGGCATAAAAAGAAAGAGGCGCGGAGCGAACCGCGCCTCTTTCTTTTTGAAGGTGCCTTGAAAGCTTATCTGGCCACGAAGATGGCGATGTTCTGCGCTGGGCTGGCCTTGCCGCCCGCGCCCTCAGCCCACAGCCGGCCAAAATACAGGCCGTTGCGCGAGAGCGCGGCTTCGGGGATGCCCACGCTGGACCAGCCCCGGCCCGCGCCGGGCAGGGCCCATTCGCCCACGCAGGTGTAGGCCTGGGTGTAGAGCCGCAGGCGCAGGGCCTGGGCCTGGGCGCTCAGGTCCACGTACAGGGCCGCTGGCCCGTGCTGGGTGATGGGATTCTGCGCCAGCCGGGCGCGGATGATGCGCAGCCCGCTGGAGCTGGGGGTGAGGGTGGCGCTCAGCGTGGCCGTGGGCGAGGCGGTCGCGGTCTGGGTCTGGGTGGAGGTGCCGCTGCAAGTGGGCGAGATGCTGGCGGTGGGGCTGGCGCTGAAGCTCATCGTTATGCTGGGGCTGGCCGAGGGCGTCTGCGTGATGCTGAAGGTGGGCGAGATGCTGGGCGTGGGGCTGATGGTCTTGCTGGGCGTGGGGGTGCTGGTGGGCGTGGGGGTCAGGATGGCGCTGGCCTGGTAAAAGCCCACGTCATCCAGGCAGAGGTTGAAGAGCGTTGGGCTGCCCTGGATGGCGAATTGAACGCCAGTGATGTCATGGCCCGCGGTCACGGTGACCGGCGCTGGCGACTGGGTGCCCCAGCCCTGGCGGGCCATGCTGCTGAAGGGGACCTGGTAATACCGCCAGGTATTGAGCGGGGGCGTCAGGTTCACGCCATAATAGTCATAGTCAGTGACGTTCAAGGTCTTGATCATGAAGCGGTACTGGCGGCCGTCGCCGTAGGCCCAGAATTGCAGGCCCACGAAGCCGTTGCCCGTGGCGTCAAAGGCCGCGGGCAGGTCGCTCACCAGGTTGGCATAGTCGCCCGAGGGGCATTGGGTGGTCCAGGACACGCTGTGCAGGCTGCCGTGCGCCCCAGGCGCCAGGTAGCTGGCGGTGGAGGTGACCCCGGCCTGCTCAGAGATGCTCCAGTTGCCGCCCCACAAGTTGAGGCGCGCGGGCGGGGGGCCATTGCGGCTGGGGTCCTCAAAGTCGTCGATGAGCACGGTGGGCCCGTAGGTGGGCGTGGGCGTGAGGCTGGGCTGGGGCG
>CAYXCT010000065.1:0-10433 GCA_964463435.1 uncultured bacterium
CGCGGCATCTACGAGACCCCTGGGGGCAGCATCATCATGGAGGCCCACCGGGCCCTGGAGACCCTGTGCCTGGACAAGGCCACGGCCCGCATCAAGGCCGAGCTGGCGCTCAAGTACGCTGACCTGGTCTACAACGGCCAGTGGTACACCCCGGCCCGCCAGGCCCTGGACGCCTTTGTGGACCAGACCCAGAAGACCGTCAGCGGCTGGGTCAAGCTGCGCCTGCAGCGCGGCAGCATGCGCCTGGCCGGCGTGGGCTCGCCCCACAGCCTGTACAGCGACGATCTGGCCAGCTTCACCACCGGCAGCTACAACCACCACGACGCCGAGGGCTTCATCAACCTCTTCGGCCTGCCCATGAAGGTGGAGAAGCGCTTCAGGATCAAGAAGTAGCGGGCAGGGAACCCCGGGCTTGGGCCCGGCGTCTTTCAGGGGATGGCCATGAGCAAGAAAGCAAAGCTTTGGGGCGGGCGCTTCGCCAAGCCCACGGCCAAGGTGGTCGAGGATTTCACGGTCAGCGTGCAGTACGAGGACCGGCTGGTGCCCTATGACATCCAAGGGAGCCTGGCGCAAGCAGAGATGCTGGGCCGCCAGGGCATCATCAGCAGGGCCGAATCGGCTAAGCTGAAGGCCGGGCTCAAGCGCGTGCTCAAGGAATGGCAGGCCGGCCGCTTCAAGCTGGACCCGGCCTATGAGGACGTGCACGGCAATGTCGAGGCCCGGCTCAAGGCCATGCTGGGCCCGGTGGCGGGCAAGCTTCACAGCGGTCGCAGCCGCAACGACCAGATCGCGTTGGACCTCAAGCTCTACCTGCGCGACGAGGTCCAGGCCCTGCTCAAGCTCACGGATGCCGCCATCGAGGGCTTCTTGGGCCTGGCCGAGGCCAACCCCGGCCTGGTGATGCCCGGCTACACCCATCTGCAGCGGGCCCAGCCCATCGTCTTCGGCCACTGGTGCCTGGCTTATGTGGAGATGCTCTTCCGCGACCGCCGGCGCCTGGGCTTTGCCTTGGGCAGCCTGGCGGAATGCCCGCTGGGCGCGGCTGCCCTGGCCGGCAGCCCCCTGCCGCTGGACCGCGCCTGGACCGCCCGCGAGCTGGGCTTTGTGCGGCCCACCGCCAACTCGCTGGACTCGGTCTCGGACCGCGACCATCTGCTGGACCTGGCCTCGGCCATGAGCATCCTGATGGCCCACCTCTCCCGCCTGGGCGAGGAGGTGGTGCTCTACAACAGCCAGGAATTCGGCTTCTTCACCCTGGATGACAGCTTTGCCACGGGCAGCAGCCTGATGCCGCAGAAGAAGAACCCGGACGTGGCCGAGCTCTTGCGCGGCCGCGCCGGCCGGGCCTACGGCCTGCTGGTGCACCTGCTCACCCTGGTCAAGGGCCAGCCCCTGGCCTACAACCGCGACATGCAGGAGGGCCAGGAGCTGCTCTTCCAGACCCTGGACCTGGTGAAGGCCTGCCTAGGCGTGGTGCCGCCCCTGCTCAATGCCATCAGCCCCAATGCCGAAGCCATGGCCGCGGCCTGCAAGCGCGGCTTCTTGGATGCCACCGACGCGGCCGACTACTTGGTGCGCCAGGGCGTGCCCTTCCGCGAGGCGCATGAGGCCGTGGGCCGCGCCATCCGCCTGGCCCAGGCCAAGGGCTGCGGCCTGGACGGCCTGAGCGGCGCGGAATTGAAGGAGGCCCATCCGCGCTTCAGCACGGCCATGCGGCCCCTGCTGGCGCCGATCAGCTCGGCTTCGGCCCGCAAGACCTTTGGCGGCCCGGCCCCGGCCAATGTGGCCAAGGCCCTGCGCCAGGCGCGCGCCCGGCTCAGGCGAAAGGACAGCTGAGCTCCGTGGGAGGCTGGATGAACTTCTTGCTCCTGCTGCTGCTGCTCGGATCGGCGAGCCTGGCCCTGCCTGCCTGGGCTGACGGCGCCAAGCCCGTGGGCGCCAGCGAGCAGGGCGCCCTGCAGGATTACGGCAAGACCCTGCTCAAGCAGCAGTCGGGCATTGACCTGGACAACCTTGGCCGCATCCAGCTCTGGGATGCAGGAGCTTCCAGCCCAGGCGCCCCGGGCCAGGCAAGCCTGCTGGGCCCGGGGCAGCCCCAGCGCAACATGGGCTTGGACATGAATTTCAGCGCCGTGCCAGGCGGCTTGCAAGACCTGGACGCGGGCCTGCCCCTGGCGGTCAACCTGAACAGCCACCTGCAACTGCTGCCTAACCAATGGGACCTGGTGACCCGCGTGCATGTGCCCTTGCGCGGGAGGGGACTGCTGGTCTCCTCCAGCCTCAAGCTGCCCCAGTGGGCAATCCCCAGCCAGTATGAGCTGTTCACCTGGACCGGCTTGGACCATCCCTGGCTGGCGGAATGGAGCTACGAGGACAACTGGGACCGGGAGATCTTTGGCACCGGCTTCTCCACCAAGATCAGCGGCGGCTGGGACCTGCATTACCGATGGGAGACCGACCCCCGCAATGGCGAAGGCAGCCAAAAGCTGGGCCTGGGACACAACTTTTAGCGCTTCCACCTCATTCCTCCGCTGCGCTACGGGACGGCAGGCCCCATCCCCCTCACGTGAGCCTATAATCTAGCATCCCCCTTCCCCTCTCCATTGTGGAGAGGGGAAGGGGGATTTTGTTTAAAGGCTTGCACGGTTGGGAATGGGGTGAGGTCGGGGCGAGGCAAAGGGGAGTTCCACGCTGCGGGATGGAAAATGAAAATGCTTTGTGGTATCATTTTTAGTTAATCACTACAACCTTTGTCTCGGATGCGACCATGGACCATTTTCATTACCGCAAGGGCGATTACCTGTGCGAGGGCGTGGCCTTGAAGGCCATCGCCGCCAAGCTGGGCACGCCCACTTATGTCTATAGCCTGGCCACTTTGCGGCGCCATGCCTGGCAGCTGACCGAGGCCTTCGCGGCCCGCGATGGCGAGCCCGAGGCCCTGGTCTGCTACTCGGTCAAGGTCAACAGCAACCTGGCGGTCATCAAGGCCCTGGCCGACCAGGGCCTGGGCTTTGACCTGGTCTCTGAGGGCGAGCTGCGGCGCGTGCAGGCCGTGGGCGGCGACATGGGCAAGACCGTGTTCGCTGGGGTGGGCAAGACCGAGGCCGAGCTGCTGCGCGCCCTCAAGGCCGGCATCTTCATGTTCAACATCGAGTCGCTGGCCGAGGCCGAGCTGCTCAACCGCTTGGCGGGCCCGCTCAAGCGTCGCGCCAAGGCCGACTTCCGCCTCAACCCCGATGTGGACGCCCACACCCACCGCCACATCACCACCGGCAAGAAGGGCAACAAGTTTGGCCTGCCCATCGCCGATGCCGTGGCCCTGTGGGCCAAGAGCAAGGCCTGGAAGAACCTGGAGCTGACAGGCGTGCATCTGCACATAGGAAGCCAGATCACCCAGATGGAGCCCTATCGCCAGGCGGTGAAGAAGGCGCTGGCCGCCATCCAGGCCCTGCGCAGCCGCGGCCATCGCATCGAGACCCTCAACCTGGGCGGCGGGCTGGGCATCATCTACAAGGATGAGCAGCCGGCCACGCCCCAGCAGTTCGCGGATGCGGTGCGGCCGCTGGTCAAGGGCCAGGGCCTGCGCCTGATCCTGGAGCCCGGCCGCTACATCGCCGGCAATGCCGGGGTGCTGCTGGCCAAGGTGCTCTACATCAAGCCCGGCGAAGGGCGCAGCTTCGTCATCGTGGACACGGCCATGAATGACCTCATCCGGCCCAGCTTCTATGAGGCCTACCACGGCATCCTGCCCCTGCGCCAGGCACGCGGCGGCAAGAAGGCGCTGGTGGATGTGGTGGGGCCCATCTGCGAGTCGGCGGACTTCTTGGCCAAGGACCGGCTCATGGCTTTGCCTGCCCCGGGAGACCTGCTGGCGGTGCGCTCGGCCGGGGCCTACGGCTTCACCATGAGCAGCAATTACAATGCCCGGCCGCGCGCGGCCGAGGTGCTGGTGGACGGCAAGCGCTGGCATGTGGTGCGCCAGCGCGAGAGCTTCTCTGACCTGTGGCGCGGGGAGAGCATCCCCGCCTTCTCCAAGGCATGACCATGGGAGCCAAGATACCCTTTTTGAAGATGTCGGGCGCGGGCAATGACTTCATCGTCATCGACAACCGGGCCGGCCTGGTGCCCGAGCCGGTCGGCGCCCTGGCGGCGCGGCTCTGCGCCCGCCGCGATGCCATCGGCGCCGATGGCCTGCTGCTCTTGGAGAAGAGCGGCCGCGCGGACTTCCGCATGCGCTACTACAACGCCGACGGCAGCGAGGCGGACATGTGCGGCAACGGCGCCCGCTGCATCAGCCGCTTCGCCCTGCTTTGCGGCGCGGCCAAGCAGGAGATGCGCTTTGAGAACCTGGCGGGCGACTTCAAGAGCCTGGTGGACCAGGCCGGGCAGGTGGCCCTGGACATGACCGCCCCCCACAGCGAGGCCTTGAACCTGCGGATCGAGCAGGACGGCCTGGACCTGCTGGGCCACAGCCTCAACACCGGCGTGCCGCACCTGGTGCTGGAATGGCCCGGGCTCTCGGCCGCCCCGGTGGTCGCGCTGGGCCGCAAGCTGCGCCATCATGCCGCCTTCGCGCCCAAGGGCACCAACGTCAACTTCGTCGAGGTCACCGGCCCGCAGAGCCTCAAGATCCGCACCTATGAGCGCGGGGTGGAGGATGAGACCCTGGCCTGCGGCACGGGCAGCGTGGCCGCCGCCATCCTGATGGCCCGCGCCGGGCGGGTGAAGGCCCCGGTGACGCTCACCACCTTGAGCGGCGGCCAGCTGGAAGTGCGCTTCACCCTGCAGGGCGGCCAGGCGGTGGATGTGCAGCTCATCGGCGACGCGCGCGTGCGCTTTGCCGGCGAGTTTGACCCTGCTGAATTCGGCTGCTGACCCCACTCTCGAGGACCCTTCCTTGGACCTTTCCGGCTCCATCCCCGCTTTGGTGACCCCCTTCAAGGGCGGCCAGGTTGACATGGCCGCGCTCAAGCAGCTGGTCGAGCTCCAGATCCAGGGCGGCAGCTCCGGCATCCTGGTCTGCGGCACCACCGGCGAGTCTGCCACCCTGACCCATGAGGAGCACGAGCGGGTCATCGAGGCCACGGTGCAGGCGGTGAAGGGAAGGGTCAAGGTGATCGCCGGGACGGGCAGCAACAACACGGCTGAGGCCATCCGCCTCACCGCTTTTGCCAAAAAGGCCGGGGCTGATGCGGCCCTGCTCATCGCCCCCTACTACAACAAGCCCAGCCAGGAGGGCCTCTACCAGCACTTCAAGGCCGTGGCCCAGGCGGTGGACCTGCCGCAGATCCCCTACAACATCCAAGGCCGCACGGCGGTCAACGTGGAGCCCGAGACCCTGGCCCGCCTGGCCGGCTTGCCCAACATCGTGGCGGTGAAGGAGGCCAGCGGCAGCCTGGAGCAGATGAGCCGGGTGCGCCAGCTCTGCGGCGACAAGCTGGCCCTCATCTCGGGCGATGACGCGCTGACCCTGCCGGTGATGGCCATCGGCGGCGTGGGGGTCATGTCGGTGGCCGCCAACATCGCGCCGCGCGCCACGGCCGACCTGGTGGCCAAGGCCGCCGCGGGCGACTATGCCGGCGCGCGTGCCATCCATTACGCGCTGCTGCCGCTGGTGCGCGCGCTGTTCTGCGAGACCAACCCGGCCCCGGTGAAGGCGGCCCTGGGCCTGATGGGCCTGTGCGGCGCCGAGCTGAGGCTGCCGCTGGTCAGCATCAAGCCCGAGAACCTGGAGCGGCTGCGCAAGGAGATGCAGGCCTTTGGCCTGCTCAAGCATTGAAGGGGGCGGCATGACCAAGATCGCGATCGCCGGCGCCTGCGGGCGCATGGGCCAGGCCCTGCTCAAGCTGGCCGGCGGCCAGCCGGGCCTGCAGGTGGGGGCGGCCTTTGACGCGCCGGGCCACCCCGGCCTGCCCGGCATCGCGCTCGCGGCCTCGGCCGCCGAGGCCATCTCCGCGGCGGATGTGCTCATCGATTTCACGGCCCCCCAGGCCACCCTGGCCCACCTGGAGCTGGCGGCCAAGGCCGGCAAGGCCATGGTCATCGGCACCACCGGCTTCAGCCCGGCGGAGCGCCAGGCCCTGGAGGCCTTCAGCCGCAGGATGCCGGTGGTGCTCTCCAGCAACTATTCGGTGGGCGTGAACGTGCTGTGGAAGGCCCTGGACATGGTGGCCCGCGTCACCGGCGACGCCTATGACGTGGAGGTCATCGAGGCCCACCACCGCGCCAAGAAGGACGCGCCCTCGGGCACGGCCCTGGCCACCGCCGAGGTGCTGGCCAAGGCCCTGGGCCGCGGCCAGGAGGACTTCATCTACGGCCGCCATGGCCTGGTGGGCGCGAGGAGCGGCCGCGAGATCGGCATCCACGCGGTGCGCGGCGGCGACATCGTGGGCGACCACACCGTGCTCTTCGCCGGGCCGGGCGAGCGCCTGGAGTTCAAGCACCAGGCCCACAGCCGCGAGAATTTCGCCGCTGGCGCCCTCAAGGCCGCCCTGTGGGTGGCCGGCCGCCCGGCTGGGATGTACAGCATGCAGCAAGTCCTGGGGCTGGAATGAGCGCCACGGTCTATGCCCGCTGGAACCAAGGGGGGCATGGCGGCCTGTGGGGCCGCGTGGAGGGCGCGCGGGTGCGGCCCCTGGCCCAGGCGCCCTGGCTGGGAGAGCAGCCGCTGCCCGGCGCCCAAGCCCTGGCCCTGGCGGGCCTGCCGCTGATGGCCCCCTGCTCGCCCAGCAAGATCGTGGCCGTGGGCGTCAACTACCGCGACCATGCGCTCGAGATGGGGCACACGCTGCCTGCCGAGCCGCTGCTCTTCCTCAAGCCGCCCTCGGCCCTGGCCCATCCGGGCCAGCCCATCCGCCTGCCGGCCGTGAGCAAGCGGGTGGACCATGAGGCCGAGCTGGCCTTTGTGGTGGGCCGCCGCGTGGGCCCGGGCATGCCGGCCCAGGGCGCGATCTTCGGCTACACCTGCGCCAATGACGTGACCGCCCGCGACCTGCAGAAGGCTGACGGCCAGTGGGCGCGGGCCAAGGGCTTTGACACCTTCTGCCCGGCCGGTCCCTTCCTGGTGGCCGGCGCCGACGTGGAGGAGGCCGCCATCGTCTGCCGCGTCAATGGCCAGGAGCGGCAGAAGAGCAGCACGGCCCAGCTCATCTTCAAGCCCCAGCAGATCCTGGAGGCCATCGCCAGCGTGATGACCCTGGAGCCCGGCGACCTGGTGCTCACCGGCACGCCCGGGGGCATCAGCCCCCTGCTGCCCGGCGATGTGGTGGAGGTGTTCGTGCACGGCGTGGGATCGCTGGTCAACCCGGTGGCCCGCTGATCAACCAGAACCCTGAGGAGGCATGATGGATTTCGCGGTCTCGCAGCGGCTGAAGGCCCTGCCCCCCTACCTGTTCATCGAGATCGACAAGAAGAAGAAGGCCGCCTTGGAGCGCGGGGTGGACCTCATCGACCTGGGCGTGGGCGACCCTGACCTGCCCACCCCCAAGCCCATCCTGGCCTCCCTGGCCAAGGCCAGCCTCAACCCGGCCAACCACCAGTACCCCCTGGGCCAGGGCCTGCCCGCCTTCCGCAAGACCGCCGCGGACTGGTTCGCGCGCCGCTTTGGCCCGCGCTTCGACCCCAATGGCGAGGTGCTGGCCCTCATCGGCAGCAAGGAGGGCATCGGCCACTTCCCGCTGGCGGTCATGGACCCCGGCCAGGTGGGGCTCATCCCCGACCCGGGTTACCCGGTCTACAATGCCGGCACCCTCTTCGCCGGCGGCGAGCCGGTGTTCATGCCGCTCTTGGAGAAGAACGGCTACCTGCCCGACTTTGGCAAGATCCCCGCGGCCAAGCTGAAGCGGGCGCGCGTGCTGTGGCTCAACTACCCCAACAACCCCACCGCCGCCACCGCGCCGCTCAGCTTCTTCAAGGAGGCCGTGGCCTTCTGCCGCAGGCATGGCATCATCCTGGCCCATGACATGGCCTACAGCGAAGTCTACTACGACGGCCAGGCGCCGCATTCGGTGATGGAGGCGCCGGGCGCCCGCGAGGTGGCCATCGAGTTCCATTCGCTCTCCAAGACCTTCAACATGACCGGGTGGCGGGTGGGCTTTGCCGTGGGCCGCCGCGACCTGGTGCAGGCCCTGGCCAGCGTCAAGGGCAACCTCGACTCAGGCGTGGTCTCGGCCATCCAGGAGATGGGCATCACCGGCCTCAATGCGCCCGCCGCGCTCACGGCCGGCATCCGCAAGGTGTACCAGGAGCGGCGCGACCCCTTCATCGCCGGGCTCAAGCAGGCGGGCATCAAGGTCAAGGCCCCCAAGGCCGCCTTCTACGTGTGGGCCCGGGTGCCCCAGGGGGAGACCAGCGCCAGCTTCTGCGGCCGCCTGCTCGACCAGGCCGGCATCGTGGCCACCCCGGGCAACGGCTTCGGCGCCTCGGGCGAGGGCTACTTCCGCATGACCCTGTGCGCCCCCAAGGCGCGCCTGGCCCAGGCCGTGGCGCGCATCAAGGCCCTGCGGGGCTAGCGTGCCGCTGGCCTGGATCAGCCTGGGCAGCAACTTGGGCGACCGCCGGGCCCATTTGGCCGCGGCTCTCAAGGCCTTGCGCGCCCCGG
Source organism: uncultured bacterium (assembly GCA_964463435.1). Taxonomy (GTDB): domain Bacteria; phylum Oederibacteriota; class JAJYGY01; order JAJYGY01; family JAJYGY01; genus CAYXCT01. Next base: position 8,600 of record CAYXCT010000065.1, read on the forward strand.
AGCTGGGGCTGGAGGCCTGGAGCCTCGCGTGGGAGACCGAGCCGGTGGGCTACACCGAGCAGCCGGCCTTCCTCAACAGCGCCGCGCGCCTGGCCACGCGCCTGGAGCCGGAAGAGCTGCTCAAGGCCCTGCAGGCCATCGAGCTGGCCCAGGGCAAGGCCACGCCCTTCCGCTGGGGCCCGCGCAGCCTTGACCTGGACATCCTGCTCTACCAGGGCCGGGTGCTGGGGCTGCCCGAGCTCACCATCCCCCATCCGCGCCTGCATGAGCGCGCCTTCATGCTGGGCCCGCTGGCAGAGCTGGACCCAGAGCTGCTGCATCCCCTGCTGGGGATGAGCATCCGCGACCTGCTCAGATCCCTGCCGGCCGGGCACCCCGCGGCGCGGCCTGTGGGCATTTTGGACCCTTTGCCTTGAGAGGCCCTGCCTTGGAGAACCTGCGCTACATCGTGGTCGAAGGCGTCACCGGCTCGGGCAAGAGCGCGCTGGCCACCGCGCTCGCGCGCCGGCTCTCGGGCCGGCTGGTCACCGATGCCGGGGCGGGGAACCCCTTCCTCAAGCAGTTCTACCGCGACCGGCGGGGCTTCGCCTTCTCCACCCAGATCTTCTTTTTGCTGGCGCGGCACCGCCAGCAGTCCGAGCTGGCCCAGGCCGACCTCTTCGCCGAGGTCACGGTCTCGGACTACCTGCTGGCCCGCGACCGCATCTTCGCCTACTTGAGCCTGAGCGACGCCGAGCTGGCCCTCTATGAGCAGCTTTGGAAGCTGCTGCTGCGCGAGGGCGGCCCCCGGCCCGACCTGGTGGTCTACCTGCAGGCCAGCGCCGAGACCCTGATGGCCCGGCTCAAGGCCCGCGGCGCGCTGGCGGAGAGCGGCCTCAGCGTGGCGGCCCTGGAGGAGCAGAACAAGGCCTACAACACCTTCTTCTTCAACTTTAGCGACTGCCCCCTGCTGGTGGTCAACACCAACGACCTGGACCTGGACCGCGACGGCGCCGCGCTGGACGACCTGGTGGACCGGGCCCTGGAGCACCGCCAGGGGACCAGCATCTACACGCCGCTCCGCCGCCGGCGCTAGGAGCATCATGCCCCGCATCAGCATCAGCCAGCTCATGAAGATGAAGTCCGAGGGCGCGCGCATCGCCTGCCTCACCGCCTACGACCACCCCACGGCCCTGGCCGCTGATGCCGAGGGCGTGGACCTGATCCTGGTGGGCGACTCGCTGGGCATGGTGGTGCTGGGCTATGAGAGCACCCTGCCGGTGACCCTGGAGGACATGATCCACCATGGCAAGGCCGTGGTGCGCGGGGCGGGCCGCGCCCTGGTGGTGGTGGACCTGCCCTTCATGAGCTATCAGGAATCGCCCCTGCAGGCCCTGCGCAGCGCCGGCCGCCTGCTCAAGGAGACCGGGGCCCAGGCCGTCAAGCTGGAGGGCGGCAGCGAGATGGCCGCCACTGTGGCCCTGCTCAAGCAGAGCGGCATCGCGGTGATGGGCCACCTGGGCCTCACGCCCCAGTCGGTGCACGCGCTGGGCGGCTACCGGGTGCAGGCCCGCGCCAAGGCCGCGGCCAGCCGCCTGCTCAAGGACGCACGCGCCCTGGAGCGGGCCGGCGCCTTCGCCGTGGTGCTGGAGATGGTGCCCGCTGCCCTGTCGGCCCGCGCGCGCAAGGCCCTCAAGATCCCCGTCATCGGCATCGGCGCCGGGCCTGCCTGCGACGGGCAAGTGCTGGTGAGCCACGACCTCTTGGGCCTCACGCCGGGGCATGTGCCGCGCTTCGCCCGCCAGTACAGCCAGGCGCACGCCGAGGCCCGCAGAGCCATCGCCCGCTACTGCGC
>CAYXCT010000066.1:0-10356 GCA_964463435.1 uncultured bacterium
GAGCCGGCCTTCACCCGCCGCCTGCGCGCTGAGATGGCGCGCTTGGCGCGCGGCCGCACGCAATGCTGCCTGGCCCTGGTGGGCCTGGAGGCCTCCCGCGACCTGGACCAGCACCATGGCTCGGGCAGCCAGGCCCTGCTGCTGCAGGCCGCCGGCCGCGCCCTGCTCTCGCTCACGCGCAGCGTGGACGCCGCGGGCCGGCTCTCTGAGCACCGGCTGGCCCTGCTGCTGCCCGACACGGGCCTGGAAGGCGGGCGCGCGGCAGCCGGCAAGGTGCTGGAAGGCTTCGGCTGCGAGAAGCTGAGGCTGGCGGATGGCAGCCTCTTGGGCGGCATCCCCCTCAACGTGGGCGTGGTGCAGCTGAAGGCCAGCGGCGAGACCCTGCGCCAGGCCCTGGACCGCGCCGAGGCCGCGCTGGCGCTGGCCCAGGCCAAGGGCCGCAACCAGGTGGAGGCCCAATGAGCGGCAAGGCCAAGCCCTGCGTGGTGCTGCTCTCGGGCGGCCTGGACAGCAGCGTGGCCGGTGCCGTGGCCCGCGCCAAGGGCAGGGAGCTCAATGCCCTGAGCTTCCGCTACGGCCAGCGCCACAGCCGCGAGCTGGGCATGGCGCGCAGCCAGGCCAGGGCCCTGGGCTGCGCCAGCCACCGCGTGCTGAGCCTGCCCTTGGGCTCAATCGCGGCCGGCTCGCTGCTGCTCGGCCAGGGCGCCCGGGCGGGCGCGGGGCGGGGCGTGCCCGCCACCTATGTCAGCTTCCGCAACGGCATCTTCCTGTCCCTGGCCTTTGCCTGGGCCGAGACCCTGGGCGCCGATGAGGTGTGGGGCGGCTGGTGCCGCACCGACCATCAGGGCTACCCGGACTGCCGCCTGCCCTTCTTCCGCGCCTTTGAGAAGGCCGCCCGGCTGGGCACCGCGGCCGGCAGCCGAGGGGCGCGCCTCAAGGTGGTGGCTCCCTTGGCCGGGCTCAGCAAGGCCGAGACCGTGGCCCTGGGCCTCAGCCTGGGCGTGGACCTGGCCAAGACCCACACCTGCTACGCCGGCTCTAGCCGGCCCTGCGGCAAGTGCGATGCCTGCCGCCTGCGGGCGCAAGGATTCCGCCTGGCCGGAAAGCAGGACCCCCTGACCGCACGATGACCCCCTCCCAAGGCGCCATGACCCGCAAAATCCCTGTTTTGCTCCTGCTCCTGCTTGCCGCCAGCCTGGCCTGGGCCGCGCCCGCCCCGGCCCCATCGCCTGATGAGGACCTGGGCCTGCTCGACTTCAGCCAGACGCCCTTCTCGGACCAGGCCAGCCATTGCGTGCTGCTGCGCCCGGTGTCGCCCGCGGCCCAGGGCCTGGCGCTGTGGAGCCTGCGCTCGGCCGCGGCCCTGGGCAGCCCCACCGCGCTGGAGCCGGGCGATGCCCTGCTGGGCATCCGCCTTGGCCTGCAGGTGCAGGGCCAGGAGGCGGCCTGGGCCTCTCCCACGGCCCAAGACTATCCGCGTTGGAGCCTCACCCAGGCCCAGAGCCTCTCGCTGAGCGTGGAGGCGGCCACGGTCTTCCCGGCCGAGGATGAGGTGCTGGTGGTGGCCACCTTCAAGAACAATGGCAGCGCCAGCGTCCAGGCGCGGCCCTGCCTGCGCCTGGACCTGGCCGGCAGCAGCGATTGGAAGCTGGCCCCTGAGGCGGGCGGCGCCCTGCTCCGGGCCGACCGCTCCGCGCGGCTGGGCTTGCGCGCCGTGGAGTGGCTGCACTGCCTGGCCGCCGCCAACCCCGAGCCGGCGCGCTTGGATGGCGCTGAGCTCGCCGCTGGTGGGCTCACGCTGACCAGCGCGGCCTGCCTGGAGCTGGTGGGCGGGGAGCAGGCCCTGCGGCCCGGCGCGGCGCTCCGCTTTCCGGCGCTGCTCACCCTGGACCTAGGCGCCGAGCCGGCGCGCAAGCGCGGCAAGGCCGCCTGGAAGGCCTGGGCGCTCAAGCCCGGCGCGGCCCTGGCCGCGGCCAAGCTGCGCTGGGCCCAGACCCGCGGCCATCTGGCGGCCCCGCCCGAGCCGGAATGGGCCCGCCTGGAGCGCCAGGCGGCGCTCATCCTCATCAACAGCGAGTACGCGCCCCGCAACGGCATGCGCGCCCCGGCCTTCAGCGCGGCCAAGGGCTGGCGCGACGCCTTCTTCAGCGATGACAGCGCCCTGGCCTCCCTGGGCTGGGCCGAGCTGGACCTGGGCAAGGCTGAGCAGGCCCTGCTGCAGCTCTCCGCCATGGCCAAGGATGGCCAGGCCTGCCCTCCCTACGGCGGCGAGCAGCCGCCCATGTGGGATGCGGCCGGCCTGCCCCTGCAGGCCTGGGTCGGCTCGCAGCTCTATGAGCGCGATGAGGACCGCGAGCGCGCCGCCGCCTTCATGCAGGCCTGGGGCGACCAGCTGCAGGCCCAGGCCGGCTGGTGGCTCAGGCATCAGGGCGCCGATGGCCTGTGGGCCGCCGGCTCGCCGGACGAGCAGCCCTGCTGGAGGCGCTTCATCGCCCCGCAGGCCGGGGCGGCCCCGGGGCTCTCAGCCACCGCCGACCTGGGCCTCTCCAGCCTGGCCGCGGCCCAGCTGGGCATGGCCAGCCAGGTGGCCGAGGCCCGCGGCGAGACCTTGGAGGCCGCCGGGCTGGCCCAGGCGGCCCGCCGCGCCAGCCAGGCATTGCTTGCCAGCGCGCATGGCGCCGTGCCCTCGTCCTTTGCCGCGCCCAATGAGCTCTTCTGGCCGCTGCTGCTGGGCTTGGAGGGCGATGCCGCCGCGGCCCAGGCCCTGCTCAAGATGCGCCTGGCCGACCCCGAGCTGCTGCCCTCAGACCCCCGCAAGCCGCCCCTGGCGGAGTCCGGGGTGCTGGTGCCCTGGCGCTCGCTCCTGGCGCTGGAGGCCATGGAGCGCCTGGGCGAGTCAGAGCGCGCGGCCCAGGCCCGCCGCCGCCTGCTGCTCTTCCTCTCCAACCGGCCCACCCTGCACCAGGCCTATGGCAGCCTGGGCCAGCCCCTGGGCGCGCCGGGCGACGCGGCCACGGCCGCGGCGGTGCTGATGCTGTGCCTGGACCGCCAGTCGCAGGAGGCCGCGCTGCTGCCCGACACCCGGGCCCTGGACGGCCGCTTCTGCCGCGTGCGGGCCCTGGACGGCTCGCTGGACCTGCGCTTCGCGGCCGGCCCGGCGCACGCGGCCCAGCCCCTGGTGAGCCTGGCCTCGCCGCGCGGCGGGGCCATCGCCGAGGAGAGGGCCTTCATCCTCTCGGCCTCGGGCGCCTGCCGCCTCTCGGTGGAGAGCCGCCAAGCCATGGACGTGAGCCTGCTGGAGAGCGGCCGGCCGCTCTTCAAGGGCACCCGCAAGGCCGCCCTCATCCTGCGGCCCAAGGCCCGCTACCTCTTCGAGATGAAGGCCGACACCCCCCAAGACACCAAGGAGCACAGCCAATGATCGCCGTCTCAGACCTGTCTTTGCGCTTCGGCAAGCGCACCCTGTTCGAGCATGTCACCATCAAGTTCAAGCCCGGCTACTGCTACGGCATCGTGGGCGCCAACGGCGCTGGCAAATCCACCTTCCTCAAGCTGCTCTCGGGCCAGCTCAAGCAGGACGAGGGAGACATCGTGCTGGACCCCGGGGTCAAGATGGGCATCTTGAGCCAGGACCAGTACGGCTTTGAGGAGGACACGGTGCTGGACGTGGTGCTGATGGGCCGCGAGGAGCTCTACAAGATTAGCCGGGAGAAGGATGCCCTCTACGCCAAGCCCAGCATGACTCAGGCCGAGGGCGAGCGCGCCGCCTTTCTGGAGGCCGAGTTCATGGAGAAGGACGGCTACACCGTGGCCGCCCAAGCCGGGGAGATGCTGGAGGGCCTGGGCATCGAGACCAGCAAGCATGAGTGGAAGATGAAGCAGCTGGCCGGCGGCTGGAAGCTGCGCGTGCTGCTGGCGCAGATCCTCTACAAGGCCCCGGACCTGCTGATGCTGGACGAGCCCACCAACCACCTCGACATCCAGGCCATCAACTGGCTGGAGGACTACCTGAACGCCTACGAGGGCACCATCATCATGGTGTCGCACGACCGCCACTTCTTGAACCGCATCTGCACCCACATCGTGGATGTGGACCGCCAGAAGATCACCAGCTACGCCGGCAACTATGACTTCTTCGTGGCCATGAGCAAGCAGGCCCTGGATGCCAAGACCGGGGAGAACGCCCGCAAGGAGAAGCGCATCGCCGAGCTCAAGGAGTTCATCGCCCGCTTCTCGGCCAATGCCAGCAAGAGCGCCCAGGCCACCAGCCGCGCCAAGCTCTTGGACAAGATAGAGCTGGAGGAGATCGTGCCCAGCAGCCGCCAGTATCCCCGCCTGCAGTTCAAGGTGAAGAGCGAGCTGGGCAAGGACGTGGTCTCGGTGGAGGGGCTGAGCAAGGGCTTCGGCGATTTGCAGGTGCTCAAGGGCATCGACCTCTCGCTGCAGAACGGCGAGAGGCTGGCGGTGCTGGGCCCCAACGGGGCCGGCAAGACCACCTTCCTCAAGTGCCTGCTCTCGGCCTGGGACGACGGCAGCCGGGGCCTGGCCCCGGACGCCGGCAGCATCAAGTGGGGCTCGTCGGTGCGCCTGAGCAGCATGCCCCAGGACGCCAAGGAGGAGCTGGGCCAGGACTGCAGCATGGTGCAGTGGCTCAAGCAGTTCGCGCCCCAGGAGGAGAACCAGGTCATCCGCGGCATCCTGGGCCGCATGCTCTTCTCGGGCGAGCAGCAGGAGAAGAACATCAAGGTGCTCTCCGGCGGCGAGTGCCAGCGCCTCATCCTCTCGCGCATGATGCTGGAGGGCGGCAATGTGCTGATGCTGGATGAGCCCACCAACCACATGGACTTGGAGAGCATCGAGAGCATGGCCGACAGCTTTTCCAGCTTCCCGGGCGCGGTGATCTTCACCAGCCATGACCAGGACCTCATCAGCCGGGTGGCCACCCGCATCCTGGCCCTGCGCATGGATGGCAGCTGGGTGGATTTCAAGGGCAGCTATGAGGAGTACCAGGCGGCCATGGACAAGGAAGCCCGCGAGAGGCGCAAGCGCGGATGAGCATGCATCCCCAGCCAGCCCTGACGGCCGAGAGCTTCGAGGCCCTGTTCATGCACGGCTTTGAGGGCGCCTGCCTGCACGCCCAGGGGCTCATCCAGCGGGCCAACCCGGCCCTGGAGGCCATCTTTGGCGCCGCGCCCGGGGCGCTTAATGGCTTGAGCCTGGCCTCGCTGGTGGAGCCCGGCCATGCCGGCCTGCTGTCCGATTTGCTGGCCCGGGCCGATGGCAGCACGCATGAGCTGAAGGCCCAGGGCCCGGCGCCCCTGCTCTTGGAGGCGCGCTTCATCAGCCTGGGGCAGGGCCAGGGCCTGGCGCTGCTGCGCGACCTGACTGAGCGCCGGGCCCGCGAGGCGGCCCTGCGCCAGCACGCCCTGTATGACGCGGTCACGGGCCTGCCCAACCGCAGCCTGCTCTTGGAGCGGCTGGGCCGGGCCCTGGGCGAAGGCCCTGCGCCGGACTCCATCCTGCTGGTGGGCGTGCTGGACCTGGACCGCTTCAAGATGGTCAACCAGAGCCTGGGCCAGGGCCTGGGCGACGGCCTGTTGCGCGATGTGGCCCGCCGCATCCAGCGGGTGCTGCGCCAGTCGGACCTGCTGGCCCGCCTGGGCGGCGATTCTTTCGGCCTGGTGCTGGCCGGCTTCAAGCGCCGCGAGGACACCCTCTCTGCCGCCCGCAAGGTGCTGGAGGCTTTGCAGGCGCCCTTCACGGCCCGCGAGCAGCCCGTGCATCTGGAAGGCTCTTTGGGCTATGCCCTCTACCCGGGCCAGGGCCCGGACGCCGCCTCCATCCTGCGCCAGGCCGAAGTGGCCATGCTCAAGGCCAAGACCCTGGGCCGCAACCGGGTGCAGGGCTACGAAGAGGGCATGGAAGCCGGCCAGGTGGACCGCCTGAGCCGGGAGCAGGAGCTCAGGCTGGCCATCGAGCGCTGCGAATTTGAGCTCTTTTACCAGCCCCAGGTGGATGGCTCGGGCCAGATCCAGGGGATGGAAGCCCTGGTGCGCTGGCGGCATCCGCAAAAGGGCCTGCTGATGCCGGACACCTTCATCCCCCTGGCCGAGGAGACCCGCCTCATCCTGCCCTTGGGCGACTGGCTGCTGCATGAGGCCTGCCGCCAGGGCAAGGCCTGGCTGGATCAGGGCCTGGCGCCCGTGTCCATCTCGGTCAATCTCTCGGCCCAGCAGTTCCAAAAGCCCGATCTTCCGGGCCAGATCTCGCGCATCTTGGAGCAGACCGGGTTCTTGGCCGATTACCTGGACCTGGAGATAACCGAGAGCATGGCCATGCAGGACCCGTATTTTGCCATGGCCATGCTCAAAGAGCTGGTTTCCATGAATCTGAGCTCAAGCTTGGATGATTTTGGCAAAGGCTATTCAAGCTTGGCCTATTTGATGCGCTTTCCGGTGAAAACGCTCAAATTGGACCAATCTTTTGTGCAGGAGATAGGCAAAGACGAGAAAAGCGCGGCCATCATCAGGGCTGCCATTGACCTGGCCCACCAATTGGGCATGAAAGTGGTGGCAGAAGGGGTGGAGACCCGGGAGCAATTGGAGCATCTTCGCGGCCAAGGCTGCGACAAGCTGCAGGGTTTCCTCTTCAGCCGGGCCTTGCCAGCAGCAGAAGTGGCCCTCCATCTGGCCAAGGGAAAAATTGAGTTGACTTTTTGAACGAAATCGGCAAAAATCTCATCAGTTTTGATTGATTACATGGTTGTTTTCGTCTGTTTTTTATCCGGTTTAAGCCGGATTTTTTTTTGCCTTCCAGGCGGGCTGATGGACAGGATTGCAGCCTTACAAAAAAAGCTCAAAGCTTGGGGGGTGGATGGCTTTTTGGCCAGCGACCCGGTGAACCGCAACTACCTGAGCCGCTTCACGGGCTCGGATGGCCTGCTGCTGGTCCTGCCCAAGTCTGGGCAGCTGGTGACTGACAGCCGCTACTGGACCCAGGCCAGCCGGGAGCTCAAGGGCGCCAGCCTGGTCCGCCAGCGCCGGGGCCTGTGGCTGGAGGCGGCCAGCCTGGTCAAGCGCGCCAAGGTGGTGCGCTTGGGGGTGGAAGCCAGGCATTTGACCCTGGCCCTGGCCAAGGCCCTGGGCCGCGAGCTGCCCGGGGTGGAGCTGGTGCCCCTGGAAGGCTCGGTGGAAGCCCTGCGCAGCATCAAGGACAGCCAGGAGAAGGCCGCGATGCGCCAGGCCTGCGCCATCACCGACCAGGCTTTCAGCCACGCCCTCACCATCCTCAAGCCCGGGGTCAGCGAGCGCCGGGTGGCTGCGGAGCTGGAGCATTGCATGCGCCTGGCCGGGGCCGAGGGCCCCAGCTTTGACACCATCGTGGCCAGCGGCCCCCGGGGGGCCCTGCCCCATGGCCGGGCCAGCGACCGGCGCATCAAGGCCGGCGAGCTGGTGGTCATGGACTTCGGCTGCAAGGTGGGCCCCTATTGCTCGGATTTCACCCGCACGGTCTCTGTGGGCCGGGCCTCGGCCCAGCAGCGCAAGGCCCATGCGCTGGTCGCCAAGGCCCAGGCCGCGGCCTGTGCCGCCATCCGGCCCGGCCTGGCCTGCGGCAAGGTGGATGCCGTGGCCAGGGGCATCATCGCCAAGGCCGGCATGGGCGGCTATTTCGGCCACGGGCTGGGGCATGGGGTGGGCTTGGAGGTGCATGAGGAGCCCCGCCTGACCCCCGGCAACCCCGCCCTGCTCAGGGCTGGGCAGGCGGTGACCGTGGAGCCGGGCGTCTACCTGCCGGGCCGCTTCGGGGTGCGCATCGAGGACCTGGTGCTGGTCACCGCCCGGGGCTGCGAGAACCTTTACCAGAGCGAGCGGGGGCTCATCGAGATCCCCTGCTGAGCTGTCATCAAGCAAAAAAGGAGCGTCATGGTCATCAGCAGCAATGAGGTCCGGCCGGGCATGGCCATCGTCTACGAGGGCGTGCTCTACGAGGTCACCGACTACCAGCACGTGAAGCCGGGCAAGGGCGGCGCCTTCGTGCGCCTCAAGCTCAAGAGCGTGAAGGACGGCCGGGTGCTCGACCGCACGGTGAACGCCGGCGAGAAGATGCAGGACGCCGAGATCGAGCCGCATGACATGCAGTATCTCTACAAGGACGGCGAGAACTACGTCTTCATGAACGCCGAGACCTATGAGCAGCGGCACATCGCCCCGGTGGTGCTGGGGGACGCGCTCAACTACATCAAGGAGAACGACACCATCACCATGAACTTCCACGGCGAGGACCCGGTCAGCATCCGCCTGCCCTCCAACGTGGTGCTGCTGGTGGTGGACACCCCGCCTGCCGTGCGCGGGGACACCGTCAACAACGCCATGAAGGCCGCCAAGACCGAGACCGGCTTCGTGGTGCAGGTGCCCATGTTCGTGGAGACGGGCACCAAGGTGAAGATAGACACCCGCACGGGCAAATACCTTGAGCGCGCCCAGTAAGCCCTCACATCCCATTTTAGGAGTGCGGAACATGGCCACTGGCCCTTCCAGCCCCAAGAAAGCCAGCGTCAACCTTAAGGACCTCAAGAAGATCATCGAGATGATGCGCAAAGCCGAGCTCACCGAGGTGGATGTCGAGCAGGAGGGCATCAAGATAAAGCTCCGCAAGGGCTCGGCCCCCGAGCTGGCCGCCCCGGCCCTCGCGCCGGCCCTGCTGGCCGCCCCGGCCCCTGCCCTGCAGCCCGTGGCGCTGGCCCCGGCCGCGCCGGCCCCAGCCCCAGCTCCTGCCCCCGCCGCCCCGGCTGGCCTCACCATCACCGCCCCCATGGTGGGCACCTTCTACCGCTCCCCCACGCCCGATGCCTCCTCCTTCATCCAGGAAGGGAGCATGGTGGAGCCTGGCAAGACGGTCTGCATCATCGAGGCCATGAAGCTGATGAACGAGATCAAGGCCGAGGTGAAGGGCAAGGTCGTCAAGGTGCTGGTTGAGAACGCCCAGCCCGTCGAATACGGCCAGCCGCTCTTCATCGTCGAGCCGGCCTGAGCCGCCCCCACCCAAGACCGAGGCATCCGTGTTCAAGAAGATCCTGATCGCCAACCGCGGCGAGATCGCCCTGCGGGTCATCCGGGCATGCAAAGAGCTGGGCATCCGCACGGTGGCGGTGCACAGCGAAGCCGACGCCGACAGCCTGCACGTGCGCTATGCCGATGAGGATGTCTGCATCGGCAAGGGCCCCAGCAAGCTCTCCTACCTCTCCATCCCCGCCATCATCTCGGCGGCCGAGATCACCGATGCCGAGGCCATCCACCCCGGCTACGGCTTCTTGAGCGAGAACGCCCACTTCGCCGAGGTCTGCGAGAGCTGCAACATCAAGTTCATCGGCCCCGGGCCCCAGACCATCCGCATGATGGGCGACAAGATCACGGCCAAGAACACCGCCAAGGCCGCCGGCGTGCCCCTGGTGCCCGGCAGCGAGGGCGGGGTCAATGACGAGAAGGAAGTGGTGGCCATCGCCAAGCGCATAGGCTACCCGGTCATCATCAAGGCCACCGCCGGCGGCGGCGGCCGCGGCATGCGGGTGGCCCACACCGATGTCAGCGTGGTCAACGCCTTTCAGACCGCCCGCCAGGAGGCCCAGGCCGCCTTCGGCAACCCCGATGTCTACATCGAGAAGTACGTGGAGGACCCCCGCCACGTGGAGATCCAGATCCTGGCCGATGAGCATGGCAGCGTGATGCACCTGGGCGAGCGCGACTGCTCGGTTCAGCGCCGGCACCAGAAGCTGATCGAGGAGTCGCCCTCGCCGGCCCTGGATGACGGCCTGCGCCACCAGATGGGCGAGGCCGCGGTGGCCCTGGCCAAGGCCTGCGGCTATGTCAACGCCGGCACGGTCGAGTTCCTGGTGGACAAGCACGGCAAGTACTATTTCATGGAGATGAACACCCGGGTGCAGGTGGAGCATGCGGTCACCGAGATGGTCACCGGCATCGACATCGTCAAGGAGCAGCTGCGCATCGCCGCCGGCGAGAAGCTGACCGTGCCCGACAAAGAGCTGCGCCTGCGCGGGCATGCCATCGAATGCCGCATCAACGCCGAGGACCCGGACAAGAACTTCATGCCCAGCCCGGGCAAGGTGACCCATTACCACGCCCCGGGCGGCATCGGCGTGCGCGTGGACTCGCACTGCTACCAGGAGTACACCATCCCCCCCTACTACGACAGCATGATCGCCAAGCTGATCGTGCACGGGCGCGACCGCGATGAGGCCATCGCCCGCATGCTGAGGGCGCTGGACGAGTACGTGATCGAGGGCATCAAGACCACCATCCCCTTCCACAAGCGGGTGCTGGCCAACCAGCAGTTCCAGCG
>CAYXCT010000067.1:0-10316 GCA_964463435.1 uncultured bacterium
GCGGCGATGGCCTTGGGGTGGGCCAAGAAGAAGGCTGGCTTCTTCCACACCAGCGCCAGCAGCTCATCCAGGTCATCCGGGGTGGGCATGCCGTAGCGCGCGCTGATGCGGAACGAAGGGGCGATGGAATGGATAAGCCCGAACTTCTTGTTGTTGATGAGCTCCCACTCCTGGCGCTCCTTGATGCCGTCCACCGTGAGGCGGATCTGCTCCTCGAGCTGGTCGTAGGGGCCGTTGAAGAGGTCTGAGACGCGGGTGTGCACCCGCACCACCGTTTGCACCGCCGAGAGCGAGTACTCGCGCGGAGCGGAGCTGTAGTCCACGAAGGTCTCGGGTATCTCGATGTTCTCAGCGAAGCCCGAGACCAGGTCGATGTTGCGCTCGCCGTACTTGTTCACCGCGGTCAGCAGCTCCAGGTGCTCGTCCACCGACTTCTTGAAGTCGGCGCGCAGGCTGGGCGCCTCGTCCAGGGCCGCGTCCAGCTCCTTGCGAGAGAGGGTCAGCAGCGTGCAGGGCGTGATGGTGCGCACGGTGACGCCAGAGCTGCGATGGGCCAGCAGCTCGATCTCCCCGAAATACTCGCCGTCAGTGAGCAGGGCGATGCGCAGCTCGCTGCCGTGGGCACCCTTGCTCAGCACCTCGACCTGGCCCTGGGCGATGACGAAGAACTGGGAGTCCTCAGCGCCCTCGCTGATGAGGTTGTTGCCCAGCGCCACCGTCTCTGCCTTGAAGCGGGCGGTGATGCGGCTGACCAGGGCATCGGGCAGGCGGGCGAAGAGCGGCACGCTGCGCAGGGCCTCGGGCGCGAAGCTGGGCTTCTCGCCCTCCAGCAGCACCTCGATGCGCTCGGCGCGCGAGAGCTCCACCTTGGTGCGGTTGACCCTGTAGGTGCCGCCATTCACCTGCACCCAAGGCAGCAGGCTCAAGAGCAGCCGGGGGGTGACCGAGCCCATCTTTGGCGCGGTCTTGGTGGTGGTGGCCAGGTTGCGGGCCACCGCCGTGGTGACGCTCCTCTGCAAGAGGCTGTCCGACATGGGCGGCTTCCTTTCGAAGTGGGCTTGAGGGCTGGGTCTGGCAATGAGCTTGAGCCTTGCTAGATGCTGTAATCATTCTCGAGGACTTGGTCCATCTGGCGGCCCGGGGATCCCACGCTGGGCCGGCCCACCACCTTTGCAGGGATTCCAGCCACCGTGGAATGGGGGGGCACACCGCTCAAGACCACGCTGCCTGCGGCGATCTTGCTGCCCTCGCCGATGCGGATGTTGCCCAGGATCTTGGCGCCGGCGCCGATGAGCACGCCGCGCCCTATCTTGGGATGGCGGTCGCCCGCCTCTTTGCCCGTGCCCCCCAAGGTCACCTCATGCAGCATGGACACGTCATCGCCCACCACGGCGGTCTCACCGATCACCACGCTGGTGCCGTGGTCGATGAGCACGCCCTTGCCGATGCGGGCCGCGGGATGGATGTCCACATCAAAGGCCTCGGAGTTGCGGCTCTGCAGGTAGAGGGCCAAGGGCTCCCTGCCCTGCTCCCAAAGCCAGTGGGAGACGCGGTAGGACTGCAGGGCCTGGAAGCCCTTGAAGAAGAGGAATGGCTGGATCACGCCGCGTGCCGACGGGTCCCGATCCACCACGGCCTGCAGGTCTCTCCGTGCGGCTTTGCGGATCTCTGCCGAAGCCCCCAAGGCCTCATCAAAGACCTCCACCAAGGAGATGGCCGTCAAATAGCGCGAGGCCAGCTTGCCAGCCAAGAAGAATGCCAGCGCTTTCTCAAAGCTCTTGTGCTTGAGCACAGCGTCATGCAAGAAACCTGTCAGGCCTGCCTCATCCTCAGCCATGGCCTTGCCTTCAGACCGGAGCTGGGCCCAGACCGGGTCTAATCCAAGCTCTTTTTGAGCGCTCATCAGCAACCCGGGGCAAAGGAAGAGAATGACCTATTAGTCTATTATGTTTACTTATTTAATAGAGTATAAGGGCACAGCTAACTTTTGTCAACAAATTTAGTAAATGCCTATTTTATAATCTAATTCTTATTTCATCTCAGCACTGAATCTAAGCAAGGTTTGAATTGATCAAGGCTCTGAATAGTCAAAATATGCTCACCCGTCTGCTCTGCTTTGCGCCTCAGCCATATGCTCTGCAAGCCAGCCTTGCTGGCAGCTTGGGCATCTGCTTCTAAGTCATCGCCAATATGCATGCATGCCGAGGGCGCTTCGCCAGCCAGCGAACAGGCCTCGTAAAAGATGGATGGATCCGGCTTGCGGCTGCCCACTTCGCCCGAGCAGACCACCACGGCAAAGGCATGCTCAAGGCCTAGCTGCTTGAGCTTGGCGCGCTGCTGGCCAGGGTCCCCATTGGTGATGATGCCTAGCGCCAAGCCCGCCAGGCGCTTGAGGCAGTCCTCCACATCCCCAAAGAGCCGCCAATGGCGCTCATAGTCCGCGGAATACTTGGCGAAGAAGGCATCGGCCACATTGTCATCCATCTGGGTCTTGCGCAGCACCTCGCGGATGCGGTCTCGCCGCTGGCCGATGAAATCGACCTCGCCAGCCTGGTAACGCCGCCGGTGGAACCTGGCCGCAGCCTGCCAGCGCTTGAGGAAAGCCGGGGCTGGCTCGTCGATCAGGCCGCGCCAGGCCTCCCAAAAGCGGAGCACTGCCTCGCGCTCCGCATGCTCATGGTCCAGCAGGGTCCCATCCAGGTCAAAGAAGATCATGGTTCCCCTCCTAGATGGTGTAATAGAAGTGCCGCTCTGCCTGCAGCTGGAACTCGGCCAGCAGCTGATCCTTGATGTCGATGAAGCCCGAGCTGTCCCGGTCACGGGGCCGGCTCAAAGGGACAGGGATCTCGCGCTTGATGCGCCCCGGCCGTGGCGAGAGCACAATGACCCGGTCCGCCAGATAGACGGCCTCTTCGATGTCATGCGTCACCAGCAGGGCGGTCACTTTCTCGCGCCGCCAGATCTCCTCCAGCTCCTTCTGCATGCGCAGCCGCGTCAGGGCGTCCAAAGCACCCAGCGGCTCGTCCAGCAGCAGCACGCGGGGCCGGTTGATCAGGGCCCGGGCGATGGCCGCGCGCTGCGCCATGCCTCCCGAGAGCTGGACAGGGTAGGCGGCATCGAAGCCGTGGAGGCCCACCAGGTCCAGGTAGTGGCGCACCCGCGCGCGCACCTCCTGCTTGTCCTTCACCCGCCCGCCCAGGCCAAAGGCCACATTCTGCTCCACCGTCAGCCAGGGCAGCAGGCGGTGCTCCTGAAAGACGATGCCCCGCTCCAGGCCGGGGCCCGCGATGGCGGCGCCGTCCTGCTCCACGGTG
Organism: uncultured bacterium; assembly: GCA_964463435.1. Classification (GTDB taxonomy): domain Bacteria; phylum Oederibacteriota; class JAJYGY01; order JAJYGY01; family JAJYGY01; genus CAYXCT01. The sequence continues at coordinate 3,315 of CAYXCT010000067.1, forward strand.
CCGATGAAGTCGCGCTCCATGCCCAGCAGGATGCGCAGCAGCGTGGTCTTGCCGCAGCCGCTGGCGCCGACCAGGGCCACGAACTCGCCGGGCTGGATCTCCAGGTCGATGCCCTGCAGCACCTCCAGCGCCTCGCCCTTGAGCTTGTGCGACTTGCTCAAGCCGCGGATGCTCAGGCCCCCGATGGCGGCAGTGGGCCCGGGCGCAGCAGCCCCTGCTTCCCGCAGGGCGGGCAGCAGGTCGATGGCATCATCCTTTGCGGCCGTTGCCGCCAAGAGGTTCATCGCTCCCTCACGAGTGGGCTCCAGTGATCGCGCTCTTGCTCTCAAAAATGGGGTGGGCCTGGGCCCTCCAGCTCGGCAGCTTCAGCCAGAAGGTGGCGCCCACCGCGGCGCAGGCCAGGCCGCCGATCATGGCGGTCAGCGGCGCCCCGAGCCGCTGGGCCGCGAATCCATAGGCCGCCCCGCCAAAGGGCATGGTGCCCATGAACGCCATGGTATAGAAGCTCAAGACCCGGCCCCTCACCTGGTCCTCCACCAGCCCCTGCATCAGGGTCTGGCAGCCCGTCACCACCATGGACAGCCCCATGCCCGCAGGCGCGAGGAAGAGCACCGAGACCCAGGGGATGCGGGCTTGAGAGAAACCGAGCAGGCTCACGCCGAACAGGGTGGCCGCGAAGGCCAGGCGATGCTCGAGGCCCTTGAAGCCACGGCGGCTGGCCAGATAGAGGGTGCCCGCCAGGGCGCCGCAGCCGCACGCGGCGGAGAGCAGCCCCAGCTGCCTGGGCCCGCCATGCAGCACCTCGTTGGCGAAGACGGGCAGCAGCACCTGGTAGGGGAAGCCCAGCAGGCTGAGCAAGAAGAGCGTCAGCAGCAGGCTTCGCAAGGGGGCATGCCCAGCCAGGTAGCGGAAGCCTTCGCGCAGGGCGCCGGCTCCGCTCTGCGCCGCCCCCCGGGCGCTGGCCTGGCCAGCATGGCGCTGGGGCGCTGGCATGGCCACCACGCAGGCCAGCACCACCAAGAAGCTGACGGCATTGATGGTGAAGCAGGGCCCCTCGCCGATCAGCGCGATGAGGGGGCCGGCAGCGAGCGGCCCCAAGAAGGCGCTGCCGTAGATCATGGTGGTGTTCAAGGCCAGGGCATTGCTCAGGTCGGCCTTGTCCTCCACCAGGTCGTAGACCAGCGCGTGGCGCACCGGCACCTCAAAGGCATTGACCACGCCCAAGAAGAAGCCGAGCACAAAGAGGTGCCATACCTGGATCCAACCAGCCAGCACCAGGGCCGCTAGCACCGCCGACTGCAGCATGGCCAGCACCTGGATCACAAAGAAGGCCTTGCGCCTGTCCGTGCGGTCCACCAGCACGCCGGCCAGGGGCGAGATGAAGAACGAGGGGCTGCGCGAGATGAGGCTGACCAGGCCCAGCATAGCGGCAGAGCCGGTCAGGCGGTACACCAGCCAGCTCAAGGCCACGAATTGGATCTGCGAGCCCACCAGGGAGATGCTGTTGCCGATGAAGAGCAGGCGATAGCCCTTGTAGCGGAGGGTGCGAAAGAGGCTCTTCAGCATCTCAGGCCCCCCTCGTTGCCAGGCGGGCTTCGAGCAGCTTGATCGCGTGGTTCATCACGAATCCCACGGCCCCGATCACTGCCATGCCCACCAGCACGATGTCCATCTGGAAGAGCTCCCTGCCTTGCGCCATCATGTTCCCGATGCCGCCCGCGGTCAGCATGACCAGCTCTGCGGCGACCACCAGCATCCACGAGGTGCTCAAGCTGAAGCGCAGGCCGGTGAGGATGCTGGGCAGGGCCGCCGGCAGGATCACCGTGGCCAGCATCCTCAGCTTCCCGCATTCAAAGGCCTGGGCCACTTCGATGTATTCCCTGGCCACGCCTTTCACCCCACGGTGAGTGTTGAAAGCCGCCGGGAAGAAGGCGCCCGCCGCGATGAAGATGACCTTGGAGGGCTCTCCAATGCCGAACCACACGATCATCATCGGAAGCCAGCCGATGATGGGCACCTGGCGCACGGCGTTGAAGGTGGGGAGCACCAAGCGCTCGAAGGCCTTGGACAGCCCCATGAGGATGCCCAGCAGCAGGCCCAGGCTGGCGCCCAGGGCGAAGCCCTCCACCACCCGCAGCAGGCTGGCCCGGATGTTGAAGAGGAGCTCCCCGCTCTTGAGCAGGGCCGCGAAGGTGGCCTCGGTCCTGGCCGGCGAGGGGAAGACCAAGGTCGAGGCGATCTCGGCCCTGAAGGCCAGCCACCAGGCGGCGATCAGCAGCAGCGGCAGGGCTAAGCCCCGTAGTGCCTTGAGCCTGCTCATCCCTGCCTCCCGCCATAAGTGCGGCGCCAGCGCAGGCAATGCGCCTCAAGGGGGTTCAGCAGGTTGTTCATCGCCAAGCCCACCAGCCCGATGCAGATGACGCCCACCATCACGATGTCGAATTGCATGAGCTGGCGCCCCCAAGAGATCATGTAGCCCAGGCCCGAGCTGGCCGCCATCACCTCCGCGCCCACCGAGGACATCCAGGCGATGCTCAAGGCCAGCCGCAGCCCCGTGAAGACCGAGGGCAGGGCCGCTGGCAGGATGACATGGCGGAGCAGCGCTCCTCGCCCGTGCCCGTAAGCCCGGGCCACCTCCACATACTGCACGGGCACGTGTTGGACGCCCTCAAAGGTGTTCATGGCCATGGGATAGAATGCGCCAATGGCCACGAAGACCACCTTGAACCCGTCTCCCACCCCCAGCAGCACGATCAGGAAGGGGATCCAGCCATAGAGCGGGACCTGGCGCAGCGCGGTGAAGAAAGGGCCCAAGTAGGCCTCGGCTTCCTCGGAGAGCCCCATGGCCGCGCCGAGGGCCAGCCCGATAGCGGAGCCGATCAGGAAGCCTGCCATCACGCGCAGCAGGCTCACCTTCAAGTTGGCGAACAGGGTCCCGTCCTTGGCCAGGTCCCAAAAGGTCGCCATGATCTGGCGGGGAGGGACCACCAGCTGCTCCGGGAAGAGCCTGAGCGCGCTGGCGGCCTGCCAGAGCACGAGCAGGCCCAAGGGGAGCGCCCAGCTCAGAGAAGCGGACCGTGCGCGGATTGTCGCCTGCCAGATCTTGCTCATGGGACCGCCTTGGATGCCCGCGCAACCGCGCCGGCCCTCACTTCAACAGGAATTTGATGGGGAGGATGACCTCGCAGGCCACCGGGCTGCCCTTGGCGGTGTAGGCCGGGCTGAAGAGCGCGCGGCTCAGCTTGCGCACTGCCACCTCATTGAGCTCCTGGTTGCTTCCCTGCAGCAGCTTCACCTCCTGGACATGGCCAGACTCGTCGATGTGCAGGCGCAGCACGACCCGGCCGTCCGCGCCCTGCTGGCGGGCGGAAGGCGGGTAATCCGCGGGGGTGATGAAGTTGTCCATCCATTGCGGCTTGCGCGCCGTCAGCGCCGCTGGCACCCAGGTGCCAACGCTCTCCGGGGCCTCGGGGACGGGCGCCTCCACGGGCTTGGCCAGCTTGGGCGGCGCGGGCTGCACCCGCTTGTGGGAGATGAGCCAGGGCGCCTCGGGCCGCTCTGGTGTTCCCGCCACTGGCGCCAAGGGCGCCAGCTGGGAGAGGTCGAGCTCAGAGGACAAGGTCGAGGAGCTGATGTGGATGTAGCCGAAGGCCCAGAGGTACAGCAGCCCCGCAACGGCCGCATGGACGGCCGTGGAGAGCGCAGTGCCCCTGCTGAGGCTGAGTGCCCGGTCGCTCATGGCGCTACCTCTGCGAGGCGAGAGCGACATGGGTGATGCCGGCCTGCCTCACGGCATCCAGCACGGCGATCACTGGCTTGTAGTAGAGGCGGTCATCCGCGGCCACGGTGACCTTGACATTGGGGTTGGCCCGGGCCTCAGCAGCCAGGGCCAGGCTGAGGTTCTCCAGGTCGGTCTTGGCCTCCCTGAAGAAGAGCGTGCCCCTCTGGTCGATGACCACGGTCAGGCTGGCCGTGGCCGCCGCGTCCAGCGTGGTGGTCTTGGGCAGGTTCACCTTCAGCGACTGCTGGGACACGAAGTTGGCGGTGACCATGAAGACCACCAGCAGCACCAGCATGATGTCGACCATGGGCGTGACATTGATGCCTGTCACTGTCCCATCATCCCCCATGTCCGAGGCGCTCATATCTTGACCTCCTCATCCAGCTCGGCGGCGATGGCCTGGCGCAGCCGGCCCACGCCCTCATCCTTGAGGTAGAGCTGCAGCAGATGGATGATGCTCTGCGTGTTGGCCAGCTTCTTCTTCAGGCTGCTCTGGAAGGCGTTGTTGGCCACCACGGCCGGGATGGCCACCAGGATGCCGAAGGCCGTGGCGATGAGCGCGGACGAGATGCCAGCCATGACCACGGTGACCCCCGAGCTGCCGCTCACCGAGAGGTCATTGAAGGCCTTGATGATGCCCAGCACGGTGCCGAAGAGCCCCACGAAGGGCGCGTTGTTGCCGAGCGTGCCAAGGACGATGAGGTTCGTCTCCAGGCTGCTCCTCTCCAGGACCAGGCGCGATGTCATGGCCTCCTCTACCGACACCGGGCCCTTGTACAGGTTCCTGAGGCCCGCGGCCGCGACCCTCGACTCGATGGCTGGCGCCTCCTCCACGATCTTCCGGGCCCCCTTCAGGTTCCCAGCCTCCAGCGCCCCGGTCAGCTTGTCCAAGAACTCCGGGAAGTTCAGCTGGTTCCTGTGGAACGCGCGCCAGCGCTCAAAGATGACCCCCAGCGAGAGCACGCTGGCGGCCAGCAACAGCCACAGCACCCACACATCGCCCACCAGGGCGATCTTCTTGAATACCTCTGTCATGCCGTCTCCTGTCTCTGCGCGGGGACGCTGCCCGGCGGCGCTCGCCCGCCGGGCAGCCCCTCTTGCCCGTCAACCCTTCAGCGCCGCCGTGAGGTAGCTGGGGTCCGCCCAATGGCTGACATTGAAATCAGCCTTGATGTATCCCTCTGACAGCAAGAACTCCTTCTCCAGCTCAATGCCACGGACATTGTCCGGGGACAGGTTGGGGATGAAATCGAGCTTGCTGATCTTCCCGGCCAGGTCATTGACATCCTTGAAATTGGTGACCTTGACGAAGATCTGGGCCGCCTCAACGGGATTGCTGTTGATCCAGCGCCCGGCCTTGATGGCAGCCTTCAGGTATCCGACGATCACCTCGGGATGCTCCTGGGCCAGCTTGGCGTTCACCGTGATGGTCGAAGGGTCGATGGGCGCCTTGCCTGAGTCTGCCAGGCTGCTGATGATGCGCACCTTGCCCTCCTGCTCCAGCTTCTTGGTGCGGCCCGCCGGGATCGCATCGACCTTGCCGTCCAGGAGCGCCTGCACCTCCACGCTGATCGACTCGTGGAACTTGCTGTCGACCCACAGCTCGGTGGGCTTGCTGGCAGGGTTGAGCAGCTCCCAGGAAGGGTCGCCCACCGCGCTGGGGGTCTCCTCCACGTCGACGATGCTCACCTCCTTGCGCGGCACACCGGCGTATTCGAGCGACAGCAGGATGGTGCGGTAGGCAGTAGCCCGCGAGAAGTCTACCCGGTCATTGGTGGCGCGCTTGGAGAGGCCGATCTTCTTGCCCTTCAGGTCAGCCACGGACCGGATGCCGGAGCTTGCCAGCACCGCCAGCTGCCCGCCCTTGACCCGGGTGGAGAGCCCTACCAGCTTGGTATCCTGGCCCTCGGATTTGGCCCAGATGGGGGGGATGTTGCCGCCGTCGCGGAACAGGTTGTCCAGCTTGTGGTTGAAATGCGGCAGCCACTGTGACTTGGGCAGCGAGCGAAGGAACTTCAGGGTCACGCCCTGGGCGTCAAACTCCTCTTGCAGCCAGCCCTTCTCCACCGCGACATGCGATGCCACCAGCGTGGGGCAGATCGTGTAGACCACATCCGCCAGAAGCTTCTTCTCTTGCACGATGCTCATCTTTGGCCTCCTATGGGGTTTTTAGACTGTCAGGGTTTCATCCACGGCTTCTCTCAAGCCCTTCATTGGCTTCCTCGTTTGATTCTCCTTTCCAAGCGCGCGTTATCCATTGCTTCACGGCTTCGCTGCTGCAAGCTGACGGGACTCGGCCACGATGCTGGCCCGGTCAAGATGCCGCCCGAACAGCGGCCGCCGCGCCTCCAGCGCCTGCCGCCGCGCTTCCAGTGACTCATCCCGGATCTCGGTCGGCTCGATCAGCCACACTGCGTTCAGGTCCGCGTCCGGCCCACGCTGAGCGCGCTCCCGCAGCAAGAAATCCTTCAGCAGCGGCCCCACGATCAGGCATTTGTAGGTGCGTCCCTTCACCTGCCAGCTCTTGTCGCCCTTGGTCACGTTCACCGCCACCGGCCGATCGAACCAGATGCTGCGCACCAGGTAATGCCCGCTGTCCGAATCTTCGATCACCTCGCCAAAGGCCAGGTGCGCGCCCTCCACCCTCAGCGAGCCCTTCACCACCACATGCGGCGCCCCGTGCTTGTCCGTGGTCGCCACCACCTTCACGCTGTCCGGGTCGCCCACCAGCTCGAGGAATTCTTTCGGGAATTCAGCCATGTCAGTCCACCCTCTCTAAGTCAGCGTCTGCGTGGTTCCCGCAGTGCTTGTAGTCGTCATTGTCCGCCTTCAGGCCATGCTTCTCCCGGATCTGCCGCAAGCCGCGTATCAGCCTCACGAAATACTCCAGGGAGGGCCGCTTCTGGTCGTGGAACACCGAGGAGCGCGCAGGCCCAAAGACCACGCTGACAAAGATGACCCCATGCTTGCTGTAGAATTCGCAGGCCTCAAAGTTCGAGGCCAGGGCCTCATCCTCGGTCTTGAACCCATGGGGCTTTGCCAGCTCCACCCCCCCGATCACCTGCGTGTACACGTTCCCCTTCCCAAAGACCTCCACCGCGTCCACTGTGTTCTGTATCCACTTCGCCCGACCCACGAAGCGCTCCTTGCCCGGGCAGATCCATTTGAACAGCCGCTCGTCCCACACCTCGATGTTGGGGCACACCGTGGTCAGCCCCGTC
>CAYXCT010000068.1:0-10287 GCA_964463435.1 uncultured bacterium
CTCGCGGTTGTTGATGCCGATGACCGGTGCTTCGGCCTTGAGGGCCTTCACCAGGTCGGCCAAGTTGTGCACCTCCACCAGCGGGGTCATGCTCAGGTCCTGCACCTTCTGCACCAGCTTCTTCAGGTCCTTGGCCTGGGTGAAGCAGGCCGCGATCAGCAGCACCGCGTCCGCGCGCAGGTAGCGCGACTCATAGACCTGGTAGATGTCGATGATGAAATCCTTGCGCAGCACGGGCAGGTTGCTGGCCTTCTTGGCCTCCGCGATCCACTCGCCCTTGCCCTGGAAGAACTTCTCATCCGTGACCACCGACAGGGCGTGGGCCCCGGCGTCCTCATAGGCCACCGCCAGCTTGCGCGCGTCCATCACCTTCACCAGCACGCCCTTGCTGGGGGATGCCTTCTTGATCTCGGCGATGAGGGCCAGCCCCCGCGGCTTGAGCAGCGACTCCTTGAAGGGGCGGGTGGGCGGGGCCGCCACCAGGCCGGCCAGGATCTGCTCCAAGGGCAGCTCCTTCTTGCGCTTCTCCAGCTCCTTCTTCTTGTTGGCGACGATCTTCTTCAATACGCTCGGCACACCGCCTCCGCGGTTTCAGGGAGCCCTTGCGGGCCAGCTAGAGCTGGTTGGTGAGGGCCTTCATCGATGCCAGCTTGGCCTGGGCCGCGCCGGTGTCGATGCTCTTGGCGGCCAGGGCCATGCCGTCGGCAATGCTCCCGGCAAGGCCAGCCGCCTCCAGCGTGGCTCCAGCATTCAACAACACTATATCACGATGGGGGCCCTTTTGCCCCGCCAGAATTTCCAGGGTGATGGCCGCGTTCTCCTCGGGGCTGCCGCCCAGCAGCTCCGAGGGCTGGCAGCGCTTGAGCCCGAAATCCTCGGGGCTGATGGTGATGCTGCGCACCTTGCCGCCCGCGTACTCGGCGATGCGGGTCTCGTCCGCCAGGGTGATCTCATCCAGCCCGTCCAGGCCGGCCGCCACCTTGGCCTTGCGCGAGCCCAGCTTGCCCAGCACCCAGGCCAGCTTCTCGGCATAATCGGCGTCAAAGACCCCCACCAGCTGGCAGGAGGCCCCGGCCGGGTTGGTCAGCGGGCCCAGCAGGTTGAAGACCGTGCGGATGCCGATCTCCTTGCGGGGGCCGGCGGCGTGCTTCATGGACAGGTGCAGGGAGTTGGCGAAGAGGAAGCCGATGCCCACCTCGTCGATGCAGCGGCCCACGGCCTCGGGGCTGATGTCGATCTTGACCCCCAGGGCGACCAGCACGTCGGCCGCCCCGCTCTTGGAGGTGACGGCGCGGTTGCCGTGCTTGGCCACCCGCCCGCCGGCGCCGGCCACCACAAAGGCCGAGGTGGTGCTGATGTTGAAGGTGCCGGCGTGGTCGCCGCCCGTGCCCACCACGTCCACCAGCTCCACGCTCTTGTGCGGCACCGGGGTGGCCATGTCGCGCATCACGCGGGCGAAGCCCAAGATCTCCTCGCCGGTCTCGCCCTTGATGCGCAGCGCCGTGAGCAGGGCCCCCACCTGGGCCTGGGTGGCGTTGCCCGACATGATCTCCTTCATCACGCCCGCGGCCTCCTCCTCGGTCAGGTCCTTGCCGTCCACGGCTTTCATGATGGCTGCGCGAAGCATCGGTCACTCCTTTCGGATCCGCGGCAGGGGCAAGCGCCCCTGTCGCTGGCTAGAGCTCGGTCTGGAAGCCCCGCACCCTGAATTCCACGCCCAGCTCCTGCTCGGCGATCTTGCGGCAGGCCTCGATGTCGGTCTGGGGCACGGTCACCACGCTGGCCACGACATGGGGCAGGCTGGCCTTGGCCGCCTTGATGAAATCCTTGACCGCCTGGTAGGCCTCCTCAGCCGGATAGGAGGAGCGGCAGATCTTCTGGTAGGTGGCGGCATCCTGGGCGTTGAGCGACACCGACGCGGTGTGCACGCCAGCCGCGGCCAGCTCGGGCGTGATGTCGCGGCCGTGCAGCTTGTTGCCATGCCCGTTGGTGTTCAGCCGCACCTTGACCCCGCGGCCGGCCAGGTCGCGGGCGATGGCCTTGAGCGCGTCCAGGCGCAGGGTGGGCTCGCCAAAGCCGCAGAAGACCACCTCTTCATAGCGCGAGGGGTCGCCGATGGCGCGCAGCACCTCGGCCACCGTGGGCTCGCGCCGCAAGGTGAGGTTGAGCCCCTGGATGTGGTTGCCCTTGGGGTTGCTGCGGCGGCGGTCGCAGAAGGTGCAGCTGTCGGTGCAGCGGTTGGTCAGGTTGATGTAGAAGCCGCCCTTGAGCGGGTAGCCGATGGTGCTGCTGTCCCCGGCGTTCAGGTAGAAGGTGTCCAGGGCATTGGCCGTGGTGGCGGCCTCGGCCTCGGCCACGCTGATGCCCTTCAGCTCAGCCAGCTTCTGGCAGGCCTCGGCCAGGTAGGCCGGCTCGTTGCGCTGCCCGCGCTTGGACTGGGGGGCCAGCCAGGGCCCGTCCGTCTCCAGCATCAGGGCGCTCAAGGGCAGGGCCTTGACCACCTCGCGCAGCGCCCCGGCATTGGGGAAGGTCAAAATGCCGCCCACCGCGATGCGGAAGCCCAGCGCCATGGCCGCCTGGGCCGTGGCCAGGTCGCCGGCAAAGCAGTGGAAGACCCCGCCAAAGGCGCCGGCCTTCTCCTCGCGCAGGATGCGCAGGGTGTCCTCGGCCGCCTCGCGCTGGTGGATGACCAGCGGCAGCTCCAGCTCCCGGCTCAGGCGGATCATGGCGCGGAACACGCGCTGCTGCTGGGCGCGGTCCTCGCCGCCGTGGTGGTAGTCCAGGCCCACCTCGCCGATGGCCACCACCTTGTCGCGCAGGGCCAGCTGGCGGTAGAGGGCCAGGTCGGCGTCATCGCGCCAGCGGTCCACCAGCTCGGGGTGCAGGCCCACCGTGGCGTAGGCATCCGGCGTGGCCGCGGCAAAGCCGCAGGCCCACTCCGAATCCTGCAGGTGGGTGCCGATGGTGATGAGGGTGCCCACGCCCGCGGCGCGGGCGCGCTCGAGCACCGCGCCGCGGTCGGCGTCATAGCGGGCGTCATCCATGTGGACATGCGAGTCGATGAGCATCAGGCGAATTCCTTGCGCATGAACAGGGGCTCCCCCTTCTTCACCTTGCGCCCCGGCTCCAATCCCCCCCAGGCCAGCGCTTCGGCCAGGGGCTTCCCTTTCAAGGCTCCCCGCCCGGCGAAGGCCTCGCCCGGCGCGAAGCCCAGCGGCTCCAGGCTGCGCTCGGCCGACTCCGGCATGAAGGGCGCCAGGGCCAGGCCCGCCAGCCGCAGGGCCTCCAGCAGGTTGTACATGCAATCCGCCAGCGCTGGGCCCTGGGCCGGGTCCTTGGCCATCTTCCAGGGCGCCTGGTCATCCACGTATTTATTGGCGGTGCGTATCAGCACAAAGACCGCCTCCAGCGCCTCATGATAAGCCATCGCATCCATGGCCTTCAGGTAGGCCGGCAAGAAGGCCTTGCCCGCGGCCACAAGCTTGTCGGGGGCGCTGCCCGCGGCCGCGGGCGCTGGCACGCTGCCGGCGAAGAACTTCTCGGTCATGGCCACGCTGCGCGAGAGCAGGTTTCCCCAGTCATTGGCCAGCTCGGTGTTGAAGCGCTTCTCGATGCCGGCCTTGCTGATGCTGCCGTCATAGCCGAAGGCCACCTCGCGCAGCAGGTAGTAGCGCAGCACATCCACGCCGTAGTCGCGGGCCCACTCAAAGGGGTCGATGGCGTTGCCCAGCGACTTGGACATCTTGACGCCCTCGTTCATGATCAGCCCGGTGCCGTAGACCTGCCTGGGCAGGGCCTGGCCTTGGGGGTGCTCGGCGTCGCGGTTGGCCATCAGCATGGCCGGCCACAGCAGGGCGTGGAAGCGCAGGATGTCCTTGCCGATCAGGTGCACATCGGCCGGCCACCACTTGGCGAAGCGCGCCTTGTCGGCGGGCTCGTCCGACCCGTAGCCCGCGGCGGTCATGTAGTTGATGAGGGCGTCAAACCACACGTAGATCACCTGGCCGTCATCCCCGGGCACGCCGATGCCCCATTTGAGGCTCTGGCGGGTGATGCTGATGTCCGTGACCCCGTCTTCCGCGTCAAGGTAGCTGCCCAAGAGCTCATTGCGCCGGGCCTCCGGCCGCACAAACTCAGGATGGGCCTTGAGGTGCGCGCGCAGGGCATCGGCGAAGCTGCTCTGCTTGAAGAAGTAGTTGGTCTCCTCCATCATCTGGGTGGGCCGCTTGCAGTCGGGGCAGAGGTCGCCCGGCTGCAGCAGCTGGGTCTCGGGCCAGAAGGTCTCCTCATGCACGCAGTAATTGCCCTTGTAGGAGCGCTTCTCGATGAAGCCCGCGGCCTGCACCGCGCTGAAGAACTTGCGGGCCGCGCGCTTGTGCCGCTCCTCGGTGGTGAGGATGAAGTCGTCATTGGTGATGGCGAGGGTCTTCCAGGCCTCCAGCCAGCGGCCCTTGACCTCGTCCACCAGCATGCCAGGGCTGGCGTAGCCCTTCTCCTTGCTGGCCTTGTCCATCTTCTGGCCGTGGGCATCCAGGCCGGTCAAGAAGAAGACCTCCTTGCCCAGGGCGCGCTGGTAGCGGGCCTGCACGTCGGCGCCGATGCTGCAGTAGGCGTGGCCGATGTGGGGCACGTCATTGGCGTAGTAGATGGGGGTGGTGATGAAGAAGGTCTTGTCGGGCATTTCCACTCTCAGGCAAAAGGTCAGTCCTGCAGCAGCAGGATCTCAAGGCAAAGGGCGGTGTTGACGTTCTGGCGCAGGGCCTCGCGCGCCCTGTCCAGCCCCTGCAGCAGGCGGGCGATGCGCTGGGGGGGCAGGCCGCGGCCGTGCTCCGGCAGCTCCGCGAGCCAGCGCAGGTCCTTGGGCAAGCCGGCGTGCTCCACCCACAGCTCGCGCAGCCAGACCCCGGCCAGGTCGAGCACCACGGCCAGGTCCTGCTTGTCCGCGCTGGCGGATTGGGCCCAAGCCAGGCGCGCCAGGCGGGAAGGCGAGGCCGCGGCGGCCAGCAGGCCGCCGGCATGGGCCAAGAGCTCCGGCCCCTCGGGGCCCAGCAGGCGGCCCGCCAGGCGCAGGTCCCCGCCGGCCAGGCGCCCGGCCTCGCGGGCGCGGGCCGGCTCGCAGGCATGGGCCTTGGCCAGCAGGGTGGTCAGCGCCTCATCCGGCAGCGGCAAAAAGCGCACGCTCTGGCAGCGCGAGGCGATGGTGGGCAGCAGCCGCGCGGGCTGGGTGCTCACCAGGATGAAGGAGCTGCCCGCGGGCGGCTCCTCCAGGGTCTTGAGCAGGGTGTTGGCGGCCTCGCTGGTGAAGGCCTCGGCCCGGTCGATGATGAAGAGCCGGCGCTGGCCCTCATAGGGCCTGAGCTGGGCCTCGCGCACCAGCTCGCGGGCCTGCTCCACCTTGAAGCTGGCGCCGCTGGGGGCCACTTCGCGGCAGTCAGGATGCTGGCCCTGCGCCACGCGGCGGCAGGCCGGGCAATCCCCGCAACCGCGGCCCGGGGCCTCCGCGCAGAGCAGGGCCTGGGCCAGGGCCCGGGCAGCGGCCTTCTTGCCGCAGCCGGGAGGGCCATAGAAGAGGTAGGCGGGCGCCAGCCGGCCGCTCTTGGCGGTGGCCGAGAGCACATTCACGGCAAAGGGCTGGCCCAGCACCTGGTCAAATGACATGGCCGTGCCCCATCAGCACCGGCCCCAGCGCGTCCAGGCATTGGGTGAGCACCTCATCCGGGCTCAAGCCCGCCACCTTGATGACCTTGATGCGCCGGCCCTGGCGCTTGGCCAGCTTGAGGTAGCCCTGGCGCACCCGGCGGTGGAAGGCCAGGCCCTGGGATTCCATGCGGTCGCGGCCGCGCTTGGCCTGGGCGGCGCGCTTGAGGCCCTCAGCCTCGGGCAGGTCGAAGAGCAGGGTCACATCGGGCAGCAGGCTCTGGCTGGAGAAGCGGTTGAGCCAGGCCACCTGCTCCGGCGCGAAGCGCCGGCCGTGCACCTGGTAGGCCACCGTGCTGTCCACGTAGCGGTCGCAGAGCACCACCTTGCCCTTGCGCAAGGCCGGCAGGATGGTGTCCTGCAGGTGCTGGTGCCGGCTGGCCGCGAAGAGCAGCAGCTCGGCGCGGTCGCTCAAGCCCTTGAGGGCCGGGTCCAGCAGCACTTGGCGGATGGCATCGGCGGCCTTGGAGCCGCCCGGCTCGCGGGTGGCCACCACCGGCACCCGCAGGTTGCGCAGGCATTCCGCCAGCAGGCGGGCCTGCGTGCTCTTGCCCGAGCCGTCCGGGCCTTCCAGGGAGATGAACAGGCCGCGCAAGGGGCCTCCGATGAGAGATGAGCTTTGATTATAGCACGGCGCTAGGGGCGCCTCAACGCGCGACTTCCCCCGGGGCCACTGCGCGCTCAAGGGCCTCCTTGAGGTCGCCGGTGAAGTTGCCCTCGCCGATCAAGTCCCAGGTGCCGGTGCGCATCACCACATCCAAGGGCTGGGCATGCAGGCCCGAGCAGACCAGGCGGATGCCCCGGCGAGCGCAATCCTTGTGCACTTGGCGCAGGGTCTGCACGCCGGTGGCGTCCATGAAGAGCACCCCGCGCATCTCCAGCACCAGGGCCTTGGGCTTCTTCTCCACCTCGCGGGTCAGCTCCAGCACCTTGTTGGCGGCGCCAAAGAAGAAGGTGCCGTGCACCGACCACAGCTCCACGCCCTTGGGCACCTCCACGCCCTTGAGGATGGCACGGGCATCGTCATCACCCTCGCGCAGCAGGGTCTTCACCTGGGTCAGGTCGGCCATCTTGCGCATGAAGAGGAAGGCGGCCATCACCAGGCCCACCTCCACGGCCACGGTCAGGTCCACCAGCACGGTGAGCAGGAAGCTGGCCACCAGCACCAGGATGTCGCTCTTGGGCCCGTCAAAGAGCCGCACAAAGGCGCGCCACTCGGACATGTTGTAGCTCACCACCACCAGCACCCCGGCCAAAGCCGCCAGGGGGATGCGGCCGGCCAGGGGCGCGGCGGCCAGCAGGATGCAGAGCAGCACCAGCGCGTGCACCATGGAGGCCACCGGCGTGCGGCCGCCATTCTTCACATTGGTGGCGGTGCGGGCGATGGCGCCGGTGGCCGGGATGCCGCCAAAGATGGGGCTGGCGATGTTGGCCAGGCCCAGGGCCATCAGCTCCTGGTTGGCGTCATGGCGGTCGCCGATCATGCCATCCGCCACCACGGCGCAGAGCAGGCTCTCGATGGCGGCAAGCAATGCCACGGTGATGGCCGGCTGCACCAGCTCGCGCAGGCTGCCCCAGGGGATGGCGGGCAGGCTGGGCAGGGGCAGGCTGCTGGGCACCGCGCCAAAGCGGCTCTCCACGGTCTCCACCGGCAGCTTGAGATAGATGGCGGCCACCGTGGCCAGCACCAGGGCCACCACCGAGCCCGGCACCTTCTGCCACGACTTGGGCCACAGCGCGATGAGCGCCGCGGTGCCCAGGCCCAGGCCCGCGGCGGCCAGGCTGGCGCTGGGCAGGGCCCCCAGGATGGCGCCCCACTTGGGGATGAACTCGGCCGGGTTGGCGGCCAGGCTGAGGCCCAGCAGGTCCTTGACCTGGCTGGTGAAGATGATGACCGCGATGCCTGAGGTGAAGCCGGTGACCACGGGATAGGGCACGAACTTGATGAGGTCGCCGGCCTTGAGCAGGCCCATGACGAGCAGGAAGACGCCGGCCATCAGGCCGCACACGGCCAGGCCGCCAGTGCCGTACTTGGCGGCGATGCCGGCCACGATGACCACAAAGGCGCCGGTGGGGCCGTGCACGCTGACCCGGCTGCCGCCCAGGCCCGCGCCGATGAAGCCCGCCACCACGGCGGTGAACAGCCCCATGGCCGGGGGCAGGCCGCTGGCGATGGCAAAGGCCATGGCCAGCGGCAGGGCCACCAGGCCCACCACCAGGCCCGAGCCCAGGTCGGTGCGGAAGGCATGGGCGGTGTAGCCCTTGAGGGCGTCAAAGATCTTGGGGCGGAAGCGGTGCAGCTCAGGCGTGGTCAAGGCGGTCCTTTCCTTCTCAGTGGCGGGCAGGGCTCTAGAACAGGGCGTTCCAGGGCTGGTTGTACTTGAGGTGCTCGATGAACTTGCCCAGCTGCGCGGTCTGCATGCTCTCCAGCTCGCAGCGGGTTGAGCGGTCCTGGGGATGGAAGAAGCAGGTGGGGTCTTCGGCAAAGAGGTCAGAGCTCTGGTAATGGGCCAGGGCCCGGCAGCCGCCGCAGCTGTCGCGGTAGCGGCAGATGCCGCAGCGGCCCTTCAGGCTGCGGGCGCGGTCGCGCAGGGCCTCAAAGGTGGGGTGATGGGCGATCAGCTCGGAGAGGGGCGTGTCGCGCACGTTGCCCACCGTGGCCGTGGAATCCAGCAGCTGCACGCAGGGCACCACCGTGCCCTCGGCGCCCACGGCGGCAAAGGAGCGGCCAGCCTGGCAGCCCAGGCCCGCGATCTTGACCCCGTATTCCCGCCAGGCCGCCTCCATGGCCTCCGGGTCGGCGAAGAAGGGCGTGTAAGAGATGTAGGAGAGGGGGTTGGCGGCCAGCGCCGGATGGATCTTCTCCTGCATGTCCTTGGCGTCAAAGGCCAGCTCGGTGAACTGGGAGCCGGAGCCGCGCGGCACAAAGGGCGCGCGCAGCATGGGCACCCTGTTCATCTTGAGGTATTGCACGGTGGGCGCCAGGGTGTCCAGGTTCTCCTTGGACACCGTCAGCAGGAAGAAGTAATGGGCGCCCTCGCGGCGGCAGGCCTCGGCCGCCTGCATCACCGTGGTGGGGTCGTCATCGCGGCTGCTGCGGTTGACGCCCGCGTCCACCGAGTTGAAGGGCAGCACAAAGACCACCTTGCCGCCGGTGGCCTGCAGGCAGCGCTGGAGGGTGCCCGGCTCCAGCAGGGCCTTGCCATTGGTGTTGATGAAGCTGTGCATGCCCAGGCCGGCGGTGTGGGCCAGCAGCTCATAGATGTCCGGGCGCATCAGCGATTCGCCGCCCGAGAAGGCCACCGCCATGTTCGAGCTGACCTTGGCCAGCTCGTCCAGCACCAGGGACTTGGCCTCCGCGGTGCTCAGCTCCGGCGCGCTGGGGGGCTGCTCCGGCCGCGACATGCAGTACTTGCAGCTCAAGTTGCAGTCGCGGGTGGTCTCAAAGTAGCAGAGGAAGAACTTGTCGGTGAAGGTCATGGCTGGGCGAACTCCATCATCTCGAAGACATCGGCCAGCCCCACGGTGGTGTCGGCGCAGCCGTCGCGCAAGAGGGGCACGCTCTGCACCGCGATGCCCCTGCGCTCGCATTCCATCACGCCCAGCGCGCCCTCAAAGCCGCAGGCCACGCCCAGCACCGCCTTGGGCTGGTGCTCATCCAGCAGCCGCATCACCGCGCTGCCGCCCTTCAGCATCTTGACCGGCCCATAGCCCAGGGCCTCGGCCTTGGCCAAGATGGCCGCGGTGGGGCAGGCGCCACAGCGGGCGCAGACATACTCGTAGGCTTTCTCAGCCGCCTTGCAGGTGCCCACCACGCGCATGCAATGCGGCACAAAGACCATGCGCTCTGCAAAGGGCACCTTGGAGAAGGCCAGCGCGTTCTCAGTGTTCTTGCGCGAGACAATGGCCTTGCACAGCTCGGGCGTGGCCACGCCCTCCTGCCGGGACCCTGTTCCCAGCATCTCGAAGAATCGGTTCAGCTTCTCTGCCTTGTCGCCCATGGCGCCCTCAAGAGCATGCGAGCAGCCCGAAGCGGGCGCTGTTGCCATTAAATCACAGCCCAGCCCTGAGTCAAGCCCGGCTGGGGGGCTCGCGCAGCACCTGCAAGCCCAGGCCCTGGGCCAGGGCCGCGGCCTCGGTGAAGCCATGGCCCACATGCCCCAGGCAATGGGCATCGCTGCCGAGCGCCACTTGCTGGCCGCCGGCCTGATGATAGCATTGCAAGAGAAAGGGCCCGGGCAGGCATTCCTTGGGCGCCTGGCGCAGGCCGCTGGTGTTCAGCTCCAGCACCGTGCCGGCCTCCACCAGGGCCTGGCACAAGGCCTGGCTCTGTGAAGCGCAGGCCTTTGCATCCCAAGCCTGGCGATAATGCGTGATGCCGTAGCGCTTGGGGAGGTCGGCATGGGCCAGCACGTCAAAGAGCCCGGTCTTCACTGCCACCGTGGCCGCGGCCAGGTACCTGCGGCCCGCCTCCTCCAGGCTGATGCCGCTAAAGAGCTCAGGCCCCACATCCCTTCCCTCCACCGCGTGCAGGGCGCCCAGCACGAAATCGAAGCGATGCCCTGCCAGGAAGCCGCGCAGCTCAGCCTC
>CAYXCT010000069.1:0-9847 GCA_964463435.1 uncultured bacterium
CGCTGGAGAAGCTGCTGGCCGACGGCCGCATCCACCCCAGCCGCATCGAGGAGGTGGTGGCCAAGGTGCGCGAGGAGATGGAGAGCCACATCTGCGAGGTGGGCGAGCAGGCCTGCCTGGACTCCGGCATCACCGGGCTGCACCCCGAGCTGGTTCGCCTGATCGGCCGCCTGCGCTACCGCACCAGCTACGGCCAGAACATCCTGGTGCACTCGCAGGAATGCTGCCACCTGGCCAGCAGCATGGCCGCCGAGCTGGGGCTCAACGTGGCGGTGGCCAAGCGCGGCGCCTTCCTGCACGACATCGGCAAGGCCATGGACCAGGAGAAGGAGGGCACCCACACCGCCATCGGCGTGGAGCTGGCCCGCCGCTTTGGCGAGAGCCCGGCCGTGCTGCACTGCATCGAAGCCCACCACAACGATGTCGAGTTCCAGTCCCCGGAGGCCGTCATCGTGCAGGCCGCCGATGCCATCTCCGCCAGCCGGCCCGGCGCCCGGCGCGAGAGCCTTGAGACGTATATCAAGCGGCTCAAGAAGCTGGAGGAGATCGCCTCAGGCTTCAAGGGCGTCACCCAGGCCTACGCCTTCCAGGCCGGCCGCGAGGTGCGCATCATGGTGGAGCACACCCAGATCAGCGACCTGGAGGCCTTCCAGCTGGCCAAGGACGTGGCCCGCAAGGTGGAGGAGGAGCTGGAATACCCGGGCCAGATCAAGGTGACGGTCATCCGCGAGACCAAGGCCGTGGAGTACGCCAAGTGAAGCTATTGATGATAGGCGATGTGATCGGCGAGCCGGGCCGCAGGGCCGTGGCCCGGCTGCTGCCGGGCCTCAAGAGCGAGCTGGGCGTGGAGTTCACCACCGCCAACGTGGAGAACCTGGCCGGCGGCTTCGGCGTCACGCCCGAGTCGCTGCGCGAGCTGGCCGCCTGCGGGGTGGATGCCTTCACCAGCGGCAACCACATCTGGGACAAGAAGCAGGTCACTGAGTGCATCGAGAAGTTCCCCCAGCTGCTGCGCCCGGCCAACTACCCGGAGGGCGCGCCCGGCCGCGGCCATAGCCTCTTCACCAGCGCCTCGGGCGTGCCCGTGGGGGTGCTCAGCCTGCAGGGCCGCGCCTTCATGCCGGCCATCGACTGCCCCTTCCGCGCCGGCCAGCGCCTGGTGCGCGAGCTCAAGGGCCTGGGCGCCCGCGTCATCCTGGTGGACATGCACGCCGAGGCCACGGCCGAGAAGGTGGCCCTGGCCCATTACCTGGACGGCGAGGCCAGCCTGGTGGCCGGCACCCACACCCATGTGCCCACCGCCGATGCCCGCGTCAGCGCCAAGGGCACAGCCGCCATCACCGACCTGGGGATGACCGGCGGCCATGACGGCATCATCGGCATGCAGAAGGACGGCCCCTTCCGCAAGCTGCTGCTGCAGCTGCCCGCCCGCTATGAGGCGGCCGAGGGCGATGTGCAGCTGTGGGGCGCGCTGCTGGATGTGGACGAGGCCAGCGGCCGCGCCACAAGCCTCACCCAGGTGCACCGCAAGCTCTGAGGCCCCATGCCCATCCATCTCCCCCTGCAGCAGGGCAGCGACAGCCTGGCTGCCTTCCTCGCCGGCAGCGGCCTGCTCTTGGCCCTGGGCCTGTTCGCCGCCCTGGCCCTCCTTGCCCTGGGCCTGCTGGCCCTGGCGCTCTGGCTCACCTGGCTCACGGCCCGCGCCGCCGCCGCGGTGCCCAAGGAGCACCGCCGGCTGGACCCGGGCCTGGCCTGGCTGCTGCTCATCCCGGTGGCCAACCTGGCCCTCAACTTCGTGGTGCTGCCCCGCATCAGCCAGGGCCAGGCCTCGGCCGCGCGCGCTGCGGGCCTGCTCAGCCCGGGCCAAGACGCGGGCGAGAGCCTGGGCTGGTGGTTCAGCGCCGCGGACCTGGGCAAATGGGCCTTTGGCACGGCCAGCGTGGCGCCCCTGCTGGGCGGCCTGGCCGGGTTCTTGGGCACCGCTTCCCTCTTCGGCTCGCTGGTGCTGTACATCCTCTGGCTGGTCAAGGCCTGTGAGATGCGGCGCCTGCTTTTGGACCCTGGCGCTGGCAAAAAACCCCTGCCACCCGGCCCCATCGTCGGCTGAAAAGCAAAGAGCCCATCCTCGCGGATGGGCTCTTTCTCTTGAGGCAGGGCAAGGCCTTACTGGTTGTCTTCAAAGAACTGGTCCATGCGCTTGGCCGCGCTGTTGAAAGCCAGGTATTTGTCGGCCCCGAACATCTGGCCCGTGATGGGCTGGTTGATGGTGATCTTGGACACCAAAGCCTGCGTCTGGTGGTCCACCACCCGCATCTCGTAGGTCACATGGCCGTTGCCAGCCCCAGCGCCAACAAAGAACCTGGCCGCTGCGCTGCCGCCGGAATAGTCCAGCAGGTCGATCTGGACATCCGCCTTGCGCGCGCTGCTGTTCTGCCAATGCCCGGCCAGCCATTGCGTGACCTGGTTGCGCACCATGCCCGCGGCATCATTGGTGATGGTGATGTATTTCTGGCGGTCCGCATCGTCCTTGGCTTGCATGTTCTCTTTGATGAAGGTGTCATTGTTCACCGGCAGGACATTGAAGCTGCCGTAGGTGTTCAACGGCGGGTTGGGGCTCTTGTTCATGAGATAGGGCTTTTCACAGCCCGTGAAGAACAAAAGAGCGAGGACTGGCAGCAACAGCGTTGAACGGCGCATCTTCCCCCCACGATGGATGTTTGAAACAAAGTATCTTTTTTTGGCACTTAAGGATGCTACTAAAAAACCCGCCTCAGCACAAGGCGGGTTTTTTAGGCGCCATCAACCAATGCCGGGCGCTATTTGCCCTTGCTGCCCCCGCCGGCCTTCGTGCCCGGGGCGGCGATGCCGCTGTCCTGGTTGCCTCGGCCGCCCACGCCCTCTTGATGCACCTCAGGCCGCGCCAAGGTCACCTCCAGCCGGCCGCCTTGCGCCGTGATGGTGGCAGG
Organism: uncultured bacterium; assembly: GCA_964463435.1. GTDB lineage: Bacteria > Oederibacteriota > JAJYGY01 > JAJYGY01 > JAJYGY01 > CAYXCT01. The sequence continues at coordinate 2,967 of CAYXCT010000069.1, forward strand.
CTGAGTGGTGGTCATGCCGCCCTGGCTGACGGTCACCTCATAATCGCCCTGATAGCCGCGCGCCCTATAAGCGCCATGGGCGTCGGTGACGCCCTCTGCCCGCGTGAGCCAGCGGCCCTGGGCCAAGTCCGTGTATTCCTTGAGCGCGGGCTTGGGGCTCCAGTCCTCATGATAGAGCGGGGCGTTGTGCTCCCAATGCGCGCCGTCCCAGAAGCCCCACATGATCATGCCAATGACTGCGGGATGGCTGTAGAGCGTGATCATCAGGTCGCGGGTGAACTGGGCGGCCAAGGGCTCATCATCGGTGACAAAGTCGTACTCGGACACCAAGAGCGGCTTGCCGAAGGCGGCATAGCGGTCCAGGATCTTCTTCATGTCCGCCGGCGAGGTGAGGCCCGCGCCAAAGTGGCCCTGCAGGCCTATCACATCCAGCGGCGCGCCGTGGTCCAGCAGATACTTGATGGTGGCCTCATAGCTCCTGCGGTGGGCGGAATCGCCGCCGCCGCTCTCCAGGATGCTGTAGTCGTTGATGCAGAGCTGGGCCTTGGGGTCGGCGGCGCGGGCGGCCTTGAACCAGTCCACCAGCGAATCCATGCCCAGGATGTCGGTCATGTCGTGGTTGTCAAAGGGCTCGTTGAGCACGTCCCACTGCGCCACGCGGCCCTGGACCATGCCCATGGTGTCGTTGATGTGGTCGATCTGGGCCTGGCGCAGGGCCTGCTTGTCGCCAGCCAGCTCCTTGACCTTGGCGGGCATCTTCTGCCAGCCGGGCCAGGCCAGCACATGGCCATGGAAGGCCATGCCGTTCTGCTCGGCGAAGTCCAGGGTGGTGAGCGGCGTGTCCTTGGTGAAGGCGAAGCCCCAATCACCAGCCAGGGCCTGCCACTTGAAGGCGTTCTCCTCGGTCACCATGTTGAAGTGCTTGGCCGCCACGCTGCGGTACTTCTCCCCCTGCGGGCTGTCGCCCCAGGCCATCAGGCGCTCGCCGGCCATGGCCGTGCCCCAATAGAAGGCGCTCTTCTTCTCCACCAGCCTCACCCGGGCATTGGGCAAGGGCTGGCCGTCGGCATCCAGCACCTGCACGGTGAGCGTGGCGCTGCGCAGGGCCTCGGCCCGCGCCAGGGCCTCGGCCCGCCAGGGCGCATCCGGCTCCATGCCCTCATAGGTCACCTTGGTGACCGGCAGCTCCCTCATGTCCACGCCCTGCCCGTAGTCCACGGCGCTGATGCCGCCGAACTCCAGGGTCTGCTCCTCGTAGCCCAGCCGCAGCACAAAGTGGGCCTCGCCGGCCTTGTAGTCCTCGGCCGCCCTCATGCGCACGTAGAAGCGCTGCCACTCGCGCGGGATGCGCAGGTCGGTCTCCGTGCTCTTGGTCCAGGGGTCGCGAGCCAGCTCCAGCACCGCCTGGCTGCGGCCATCGCCGCTCTCCTTCAGGCTGTGGGGCGCGCGGGCCCAGAAGCTGAGCAGGATGACATCGCCCTTCTTCATCGGCGCCGTGGTGTCGGCCGCCCACTGGGCATCCCAGATGAAGTCATAAGCGCCCGCGCAAGCCGCGCTCAAGGCCTGGGTGAAGGGCTGGCCCTGCACATCGGCCACTTGGCCCTGGATCTGGCTGATGCGCTTGCCCACCAGCTTCCAAGCCGAGAGGTCCGGGCTCAGCAGGGGCGCGCCCTGGGGCAGGGCCCAGGCCTGGCCGGCCAGCAGCAAGAGCCCAAGGCCCAGGGCTGGCAGTCGTCTGAAGATGGGGGGCATGCATCCTCCAAAATGGGGGTGAAAAAGGAGCTTGCCGCGCTCTCAGCGCGGCAAGCCAAAGCGGTCCAGGGGCCAGTAGCGCAAGAGCGGCGTGCCGCGCAGGGCCTCTTCGCGCACCGGGCCGAAGAAGCGCGAGTCAAAGCTGTTGTCGCGGTTGTCGCCCATCATCCAATAGCAGCCCGCGGCCAGGGTGACCGGGCCGTACCAGTCGCGGTTCCAGGCCGGCGAGGCCGGCAAAGGGCTGGCAAAGCGGTCGGCCTGGTAGAGCGGGTTGCCGGGCGCGTACATCTCAGGCTGGGGCACGCCCTTGGGGAAGGTGGGGTAGAGCCCGTGGGCCGCTGGCCAGTCGCCGGGCTGGCCATTGATGAAGACCTGCTTGGCGCGCACCTCCACCACATCGCCAGGCACGCCGATGCAGCGCTTCACAAAGGGCTGCAGGGTCTTGAGCGGCGGGATGAAGATGACGATCTCGCCGCGGTGGGGCTTGCGCCAGGACAGCACGCGGCCCTGGGTGAAGGGCACATGGTAGCCATACACCGCCTTGTTGACGAAGAGCCGGTCGTCCACCCGCAGGGTGTCGACCATGCTCTCGCTGGGGATGCTGAAATTGTCCACCGCCAGCACGCGGATGACCATGGCCACGCTGATGGCCCACAAGAAGCTCTCGCTGTAGTCGCGGAACCAGTGGGTCTTTTTGAGCTTGAGCCCGCGCGCGATGAGGGTGGCCACCAGCGAGAAGGCCAGGAACAGGTAGAGGAACTTCTGGATGGGGTCCAAGGTGGCGAGCAGGTGCAGGTTTTCCAAGTTCTCCTCAAGGTTGGGGGAGCCTAGCTGGGTTCAGAGCTCTTGTGCCGCTTCGCTGGAATGGCCCTGCTGGCTGGCCAGGATGCTGATGCCGATGCTGCTGCCCCGGCGGGCGAGCGGGGCGATGTCCACCAGCCAGGGCAGGGGCGCCTCGCCCTCGCCCGGGGGCACCCGCACCAGGGCCCGCTCGCCGGCCAGGGCCCGCTCGAGGCGCAGGCGCCACTGGGGCGGCTGGGGCTGGGCAAAGGGCCAGGGCGCCAATTCGCCGGGCGCGCAGGCGCGGCCCCGGGCCTGCGCGAACTGGCGGTGAAAGGCGCTGTTGCCCACCCGGAAGCAGGCCCCGCCGTCCAGGGCCAGCAGCAGGCCGGGCGCGGAATCGATCATGGCGCCCTGCAGCTCCTGCAGCTCCTTGAGCTGCTGCTCGGCGCGGCGCTGGCTGGTGATGTCGCGGCCAAAGCAGGCAAAGCGCACCACCTGGCCGCTGGCGCTGCGGGCCGGCACCAGGGTCACCTGCCAGCGCCGGCTGCCGCCCGGCAGCTCCAGCTCCAGCTCGCCAGCCGCGGGGCGGCCCTCCTGGGCCATGCGCAGGGCCAGCTCGCGCAGGCCCTGCGCGGCTTGGCCGGGGAAGATCTCGCCCAGCTCGCGGCCCTGGGTGGTGATGCTGCTCACCCACAAGGCCCGCTCGGCAGCCGGGTTGATGCCGCGCAGGCGGATGGCTTGGCCCTCCAAGTCGGCCAGCCAGATGGCGTCGGAGGCGTTGTGGTACACCTCCACCAGCCGGGTCTCGCTCTCGCGCAGGGCCTCTTCCATGCTGCGGCGCTGGCTGATGTCGCGCACCGAGGCCAGCACCCGCGGCTGGCCATCAATGCGGGCCAGCCGCATGTGCACCTCGGCCCAGAACAGGCTGCCATCCCGCTGCCGCGCGCGCCACTCAAAGAGCTGGGGATGCCCCTGGCCCGCGCGCTGCATCAGGTCCATGGCCTCGCGCTGGGTGTAGGGCGGCTGGTTGAGCGAGACCTCGGCCACGCTCATGCGGCACAGCTCGTCCGCCGGCCAGCCGTAGAGGTCGGCGGCGCGCTGGTTCACATCCAAGATGGCGCCCGTCTCAGGGTCGTGCACAAACAGGGCGTCGCAGCCGTGGTCAAAGAGCGCGCGGAAGCGCAGCTCGCCCTGCTCCGCAGCCTGCCGCATGCCGGACAGCTCGGCCTCGCTGCGGTCGAGCCGGCGCGCCAGCGCCTGCAGCCGCTCAGCCGCCGCGTTGTGGGCGCGGGCCAGGCCGGCGATCTCATCCTCAAAGGCCTCAGGGTTCGCCAGCGGCTCGGGCTGGCCCCGCCCCAGGGTGGCCAGGGCCTGGCTGACCTGGCTGAGCGGCAGGCCCACCAAGAGCCAGATGATGATGCCCGCGGCCAGGCCCGCCACGGCCAGGCTGCCCGCCAGCTGCCAGAGCGCGGCAGCCGCCAGGCCCGCGGAGCCATGGTCCTGCCAGGGCGCCCAGACGCAGGCCGTGGCGGAAAGCGCCACGCAGAAGGCCCATCCGGCCTCGTACTCCGCGCCGGCCCGGGGGTCGGCCAGCCCTCCGCTGGCCTGGGCGCGCATGGCCTCGCGCAGCTCGGGCGCCAGGGCCGGGGAGGCGGCCAGGGGCCGGCTGCTGAAGAGCAGCTCGCCATCCGGCGAGAGCAGCATGGCCGCGCCCTGGCGGGGGGCAGCGGCAGCCAGCCAGCGCGGCGCCGTGGCCGCCGCCAGCAGGCCCTCCTGGTCCAGGTGGCGCGCCAAGGTTGAGGCCTGCTCGGCGCGGGCCGAGCCCGCCTCCGAAGCCAGCACCTCGCGCACCGCATGGCGGGTGAGCACCACCACGGTGGCCAGGGGCAGGCAGGCCAGCAGCGCGAACCACAGTGCCAGGCGGGCCACAAGGCTGCGGAGTTGCAGATGAGGGCTCATGCCGCTCAGTAGTCCTCTTCACGGGCTATGGGGAGGTCGAAGCGGTGCCAGGCCGGGGTGTGCAGGGCCCGCATGTAGAAGCCGAGAAAGGCCAGCGCCAGGGCGGCGAACACCGCGAAGAAGAGCGCCTTGAGGGGCTCGCCGCCGAATCCGTTGATCTCGAGGATGGTGTCGCCAGCCAAAAAGGCCAGCGAGCTGGCCAGGGCCTGCACCAGCAGGATGCCGGCCATCAGGTAGCCCACGGCATGGTCCAGGGCCAGCAGCACCCCGCCGCTGATGTAGGCCGGGATGAGGAAGGCCAGGTCAAGCACATAGGCGCCCACGCTGGGGGTCTCAAACTTGATGACCGTGGGCGGCACGCGGTTGAGGGCCATGTTCCAGACGATGTCCGTGAGCCAAAGGCTGGCCATCAGCCCGCCGGTGAGCATGAGGAACCAGGCCGTGCTGCGGCGCGGGAAATGGCCCTTGAGCACCAGCTTGAAGCCGCGCGGCCGCGCGTTCACCGCCCCGCCGGCCACCGACAGGGTGGCCAGGCAGAGCAGGGCGATGTAGGGGATGAAGAAGGCGTTCTGCTTCACCTCAAAGCTGTTCATGGCATAGGTGTAGACCGCGTACGCCATCAGGCCCAGCCACAGGATGCGGCCGCGCAGGTTGCCGATGCGGGCCTTGGGCATGGCGATGGCCAGGCCGGGCACCACCAAGAAGAGCGTCACCAGGTCCTGGCCGCGCAGCTGGCAGATGACCCAGGGGCTGTCGCGGTACAGGCCGCTCCACAGCAGGCCCAGGCCGGCGGCCAGCACCATGAAGCCTTCGGCCACCCAGGTGGTGATGATGTAGGGTTTCACGGGTTTGCAGCCTCCAGTTCGCGGGTAGCGCCGCGCCGCGAGAAGTTCAGCGCAGGATGGCCCAGCGGTCCAAGGGCTTGCCGCTGGCAAAGGGGAACTCGCCGGCCAGCTCGCGCACCAGCACCTGGCCCTCGGGCAGCAGGCCCGGCCGGATGGACTGGCACACCGCCGTGCCGGACCAGACCAGGTCCAGGCTGCCATCAGCCATGGGCCGGCTCAAGAGCACGCGCACCTGCTTGGCCACCATGTCCGGCGCTCCCACGCCCGGCCGCAGGCTGGCCGAGAATTCCACCAGCAGCTGCCCGTCCTGGGGCAGCTGCGCGAGCCCGCGCTGGTCCAGCCAGCCAGCCCACAGGGAGCGCAGCTGGGCAAAGGCCAGGCTGCCATCCGCGGATGGGGCGAAGCGGTAGCTGCGGAAGGATGCCAAGTCCACGCCCGGCTCGGCCACAGCCGTGACCGTCACCGGGATGCGGATGACCTCATCCCGCACCACCACGGTGCAGGCCGGCAGCAGCAGGGACAGAAAAAGGGCATAACAGAGCGCAGGATGGCGGAGCATGGTCCCCCAGGAACAGATAGCCTGACCGTCCGAGATTGGCAGGGCCCCTATGCTAGCGCCTTCACCCCCAGAGGCCAAGCAGAAAAGACTCGCCTCAGGCGGGCAAGGGCCGATGGAAGGCCACGCCCAGGCGGTTGAAGGCGTTGATGGCCGCCACGGCATAGGCCAAGTCCACCAGCTCCTCGGGGCTGAAGTGCCGGCTGGCCAGGGCGTAAAGCTCATCTGGCACGCCCTTTTCCGCCACCCGGGTCAGAGCCTCGGCCCAAGCCAGGGCCGCGCGCTCCCGGGCGCTGAACAGGGGCGCCTCCCGCCAGGCCGCCAGCACGGCCAGTTGGCGCGGCTCCAGCCCGGCGGCCAGAGCCGCCGTATGATGATAGTCCAGGCAAAAGGCGCAGCCGTTCATCTGCGAGACCCGCACCTTCACCATCTCCACCAGCCGGGCTTCCAGGGGCCCGGACGCCACATGGCGGTCCACGGCCTGCAGGGCCTGGTAGGCCAGCGAAGCCTGCCGGTAATCCGCGCGCTGAATGCTCTCCGCTTCCATGACATCCTCCTGAGGGGCTTGCTTCCTTATATAAGCGCGCCAAGCCGGCCCCGGGTTTGGCCCGCCCGGGCCGCAAAACCGCGCTTGACGCCATGGCGCGGCTTGTGCTAATTTTCTCTGCCTTGTGGATACTTTGACCCTACAAAAGCAGCTGCAATTCAGCCCGGGCCAGTGCACCCATTGCCTGGACTGCGCTGAAGTGTGCCCCACCAGCGCCCTGCGAGTGGCATCCCGCCGGCTTGTCGGCGTGGACCACGCCGCCTGCGTGCTGTGCGGCGCCTGCATCGCTGCCTGCCCTGAAGAGGCCTTGACCCTTTGAGATGGACCCAGCCTTGCGCTGGCACAACTGAATCACCTTTATTCCCCGATAGCTCAATGGTGGAGCATTCGACTGTTAATCGAAGGGTTCCTGGTTCGAGTCCAGGTCGGGGAGCCAAAC
>CAYXCT010000070.1:0-9740 GCA_964463435.1 uncultured bacterium
TTGATGTCCAGCAAGGCGGGGTTGCCGGCCACGGGCTGCTCCAGCGAATGCACGCCAAAGGCAAAACTGTGGCCGATGCGGTCGATGTCGATTCCCAGCTTGTAGAGGCCGTACTTTTCCACATCCAGGGCGCCCTCGGCGTCCTTGGCCTGGCTGCCGGGGTCGCCGGTGAACTGGCCCTCCAAGGAGAGCCGGTCATAGGCCGCCTCGCTGTCCGCGGCATCGCTCTCCACGCTCAGGCGCTGGGTCAGGTCCCAGGCGCTGGAATCCATGTACATGTACTGGCTGGCCTTGGCGTTGCCAATGCCGCCCGAGCGCTGGTCCACCTGCTCGCTCAGGCTGGCCTCCGCCGCGCTGAGCAGGCCGCTCAAAGCCAGCACCGAGGCCGCCAAGATGATCCGGTTCAGTCTCGCCATGATGGGTGCCCTCTCAGCGCAGGAAGTCATTGCCTGACGGATGGTTGCTGCCATGGATGTTGGCATGGCAATTGACGCAGCCGCGATAGACCATCTGGATCTTGGATGAGCCTCCGGCGGCCGTCAGGTTGTTCCAGGCCTGCTTGCCGGGGCTCAGCTGGTTGGGCCCGTAGAGCGTGCTGGGGTGGTGGCTGCTGTCATGGCAGCTCTGGCAGAGGAAGTCGGTGCTGGCCGAGAGCAGCTTGTTGTGGCTGCTGCCGTGGGGGGTGTGGCAGTTGAGGCAGTCCTCCTCCACCGGCTTGTGCTGCCAGAGGAAGGGCCCGCGCTTGTCGGCGTGGCAGCTGAAGCAGAGCTGGTTGCCGCTGGCCCTCAGCAGGTGGCTGTTGCTGGTGCCGTGGGCCAGGTGGCAATCGCTGCAGGCCATCTTGCCCTCGATCAGGGGGTGGTGGCTGCTGCGGTGGCTCTCGGCGACCTTGTCCTGGTGGCAGCGGCCGCAGGTCTTCAGCTCATCCTCCTTGGCCAGGCTCTTGGCATGGCCGCCGTGCACCGAATGGCAGTCCACGCAGCTGACGCCCTTGGCCTGGTGGGTGCTGCTCTGCCAGTGGTCCATCATCTTGGCGCCGGCATGGCAGCGCAGGCACACCGCGCTCTGCTCGGCCGGGCTCAGCTTGCTGTGCTTGCCCAGCAACCGGCCCACCGTGTCCACCCCGCCCATGCTGGCCGCGTGGGCGGCCATGCTCCCGTGGCAGGACTCGCAGCTCCCGTTGCTGGCAGGGTTGCGGGGGTCGCCGGGCCGGCCATGGCTGGTCTTGGCGAAGCTGGCCACCAGGTCGGCATGGCAGGCGGCGCAAGTGCCGGGCACCGAGTAGCCGCTGTCATCGCTTTGGGCCGCGGCTGCCATAGCCTCGGCCGCTGGGGCGGCCTGGGCAGCTGCGCTCACGTCCGCCTGGGCTTCCGCGGCGGCCAGCCAGCTGGCGCAGGCCGCCAAGGCCAGCAGGGCCATCAGGCTGCGCATGCTATGGGGTGCTCTCATTCCCGTCCCTCCCGCGAGATGTCCCCGGCATCTGTGCCGGGCATGCTCGAAGTGTACTTTTTCACTAGCAAATGACCATGACCTGCGTCAGGGTTCCCGCTTTTTTTCAAAGATTCTCATTTGCACGGCCGCCCCAGGGCCAAGGCATCCGCAGCCAACTTACCCTTGGCAAATCAGCCAGATTCAGCAAGAATGCCAGCAATAGGCAAAGGCGCCTGGGCCCAGGTTCGGCCGATCGCGGCCCTATCCCCTTTTGTGACGGCCCCATGACAAATCAGACCAGCATGGACCTGAACGACATCTTCAAAGCGCTGGACCCTGATTCGCAGAGCTCGCTGATGCGCGTCTCTGTGGAGAAGCAATACAAGAAGGGCCAGATGGTCTTTGATGAGGGCGCGCAAGCCAACACCCTGTATTACATCAAGGCCGGCTGGGTCAAGATGGGCAGCCACGACGACCAGGGCGCCACCAGCATCCATCAGGTGCACAACCAGGGCCAGTTCTTCTGCCTGCCCACGGTGCTGATGCGCGCCCAGACCCGCTGCCAGGCCGTGGCCGGCAGCGATGTCACCATGCTGCTCATCCCCGCCACCGAGCTGCTGGCCGTGGTGGACCGGCTGCCGCCCATCGCCCGCACCCTGCTGCACAAGATGGCTCCCGCGGTGCGCGAAGCCCACAAGGCCTGCGACTACTGCTACACGCCCGTGGCCTCCCGCGTGGCCAGCGCCCTGCTGCGGCTGCACGAGCAGTTCAAGGGCGGCGAGCTGCCGGTGACGCGCCAGGAGCTGGCGCAGATGGCGGGCACCACGCCCGAATCCACCATCCGGGTGATGTCGGTGCTGCAGAAGAAGGGCGTGGTGGCCGGCGACCGCGGCCATCTGCGCATCCTAGACCTTCAGGCGCTGAAGAGCCCCTGCACCATGGGCGGCCCAGGCCAGGCCTGAGCCGTTGACAGGCGGGCCTTGAGCGCTTAAAACTGCTGGGCACGCCGGCATAGCTCAGTTGGTAGAGCACCCGCCTTGTAAGCGGAAGGTCGTCGGTTCGATTCCGACTGCCGGCTAATCACTCCGACCACTGCGTCATTCAAACAAAAAGAGCCCCTGCCTCGCGGCAGGGGCTCTTGCTTTTCAGGCGCCCAGGGCTTCAGTACTCTATGGGCAGATGGCTTCGCGGCGTGGTGTGGGGCACGTAGCGCGGGGTCTCCTGGGCCTTGGCGGCCTGCTGCTGCTTCACGTCCGCCGGCACATCGGCCTTCACCAGCAGCTGCCAGCCCGGCTCGATCAAGTCCGGGTCCACGATCTTGTCGCGGTTGTAGATGTAGAGCAGCGGCCACAGCCAGTGGTCGCCATAGACCGCCCCTGACTCGGCGATGCTCCAAAGGTTCTGGCCCTTGGCCACGCTCACCTGGCTGGTGGCCACCTGCGGCGCAGGCGCCGCAGCCTCAGGGGCCGGGGCTGATGGGGCAGCGCTGGCGGCGTCCGCCGGCGGCGCAGGCACGCCATTGTCCGCAGCCGGGGGCGCGGGCGCAGCGCTAGCGCTGGCAGCGTCGGCCGGCGGCGCAGGCACGCCATTGTCCGCAGCCGGGGGCGCGGGCGCAGCGCTAGCGCTGGCAGCGTCGGCCGGCGGCGCAGGCACGCCATTGTCCGCAGCCGGAGGCGCGGGCGCGGCGCTAGCGCTGGCAGCGTCGGCCGGCGGGGCTTGCATGCTGGCATCCGCTGGCGGCGCAGGCACCCCTGCGTCAGCCGGCGCCGCGGCCGGGGCTGAAAGGTCAATGCTGGGCACCTGGCCGGCATCTGGCAGCGGCGGGGCATCATCAGCCATCACAGGCGCCACAGCCAAGAGCAGGGCGCACAACAGGGACCACTTGCGCATCATTCCTCCAAACTAAGGGCCAATCATCAGGATGTGGCTGATGATAGGCCCCTTTGCGGTTTTATGCAATGAGAAATGCCGTTTCAAGCCTGCCAAGGCTCAGCAGTGATGGTCCAAAAATCGCTGGCCAGGCCCGGCGCCTGCACATAGGCATAGGGCATGGTGAAATAGCCCTGCATGCCCCAGGCTGGGCCCCAGCTGTTGCGCACCAGCAGGCGCTTGGCCTTGTCATCATAGCCGCAGGCCAGCACGGCATGGCCGCCCAGCACAGCCTCTCCCGGCCTGGGCATGGGCATGATGCCGCTCTTGGCCACGGCCTGCGACTCAAAGCTGGCATAGACCGTGAAGCCAAAGGCCACGGGATAGCCCGAGGCCAGGCAGGCCTTGAGCTGCTGCAAGCCCAGGATGCGGTGATAGGCGCTGATGACGCGCTTGGCCGCGTCCTTGTAGCAAGCGGGGCCGGGCTTTTGCGCGAAGCGGGCTATGGCATAGGGCCACAGCGACTCCTTGCACACCCCCAGCTTGGCCAGGCTCTTCACCCCATCGCGCAGCTGGGCCCCTGAATCGCTGGCCGTGGAATGCTCCAAGACCCGCTCATTGTAGTAGATGAAGAGGCGGCTCAGGTCGGCAAAGGGCGCTTGCCTGGCCTTGTTCTCCAAGAACTCCAGGGCGCCGGCCAGGGCATTGGCCGTGCAGCTGCCAAGCGCGCCCTGATCCTCCACAGGGCTGCACCAGGGCCGCAGGTCCGCCTTGGCAGGCAGGGCCTTGGCCAGCCTGCGCGGGGCCTGGTAGAGCAGGTCGCGGCCATCCGGCAGGTCCGGGTGCCAGCCATAGCGCTTCTGCCTCAGCTTCAGCTCGCTCAATCTCATCCTCGCCTCCTTTTTGCTGTGCGTTCATCAAGGCCGGGCAATGAAACCTCAAAAGCGCAGGGGCAGGCCGGCGGACAGCCCCGCGAGCCTCTCAGAAGCCCTGCTGCTCCAGCCAGTCCGCCAGGCCCTGGCTGTGCTCAGGGTCGGCATCCACGGCCTGGTGCAAGTGGCCCGCGGCCTTGGCATGCTGGCCCAGGTCCCATTCACAGCTGCCCAAATAGCGCAGCAGCCGGGCATCGCCGGGCTTGTCCTTGAGCAGCAGGCTGAAGGCTTCCCGGGCCTCAGCATAGCGCTTCTGGCGGTAGAGGGCCACGGCGCCGCCCACATCCACGCCCGAGGGGCCCTCAGGGTCCGGCGCCTCGCTGGCCTCGCCCAGCGGATCCCCTTCCCTGGCCTGGCGCAGCCGCCGCCTGGGGCGCGGCCCGGGCGTGGAATGCGCGGCCTCAAAGCCATAGGCCAGCCCCAGGCGCACGAAGCCGGGGTTGCCAAAGATGAGCTCGTCGCCATCCTGGTCATAGCAGGCCTGCACCTGCAGGCAGCCGCTGGGCACGCTGATGTCGCAGCCCAGCCCCAGGCTGAAGCCGAGCGGAACATGCCAGCGGAAGTCGCCCTGCGGCGTGCCCTGGTCGTCCATGGTGAGGATGACCCGCGGCCCCAGCAGCATGCAGGGCCGCACCGCGCCCAGGGGCGCGCTGAACTTGAAGATCAGCGGCACCTGCAGCTGGCCCAGGTGGTGCTCCTCGGGCCGCGAATCTGCCCAGTCCAGCCAGGCCGTGTTCTGGTGCACGAACAAGAGCGAGGGGCGAAAGCTGAACACATCGCCGCCCAAGTCCATGAACAGGCCGCCGCCCCAGCCGCTGTAGGCCCGCCAGCCGCCATTGTCGCCGCTGCCCGCCCCGCTCGAGGCTTGCACCTCCTCGCCCAGATAGATGGTGCGGTCGGCCAAAGCGCTGAGCGCTGGCAGGGCCAAGAAAGCCAGGGCCAGGGCGGTCCTATAAAAGCGGCGGTATGTTCTCATGCAGGCTCCAAGATGGGGATGGGCAAAGTCTAGCCGCCCGCTGGCATCTAGGCAAGCAAAACAAAGGGCCCCTGCCTTGCGGCAGGGGCCCGGGCCTCTTTAGGGGCCAAAGTACTTTCGCCAGCCCTGCAGCACCAAGGGCGGCTCCCAGTAGGCATTGGCGCGGCCCACTATGTCCAAGGGATAGTTGAAGGTGATGGGGCCGCCGGTATTGCTGATGCTGGCCGCCATGATGGCGCCATTGAAGGTGCCGGGGCCGCCGGGGCCATTGTAGAAGATGACCGCGGCGCTGGGCGCTGACAGCGCCATGTTGTAGGTGCCTGCGCTGGAGAGCATGACCAAGTTGCCGTAGACATACACGGTGAAGATGTTGGGCGGGCTGGCCTGGGCCGTGCCCGTGAGGTTGAGCATGGGCGAAGCGAGCATATAGATAGAAGGGTTGGCCGAGGCCGTGCAGGTGAGGTTGCCCGTGACATACAGGGTGACCGGCCCGCCGCGCAGATCCACATACATGGCGCCGGTGCCCAGGTCAAAGTTGTTGCACTGATAGACATAATTGGCATTGCCCGAGGAGGCTCCCAGGTAGAGCGCCTTGGTGGTGGAAGTCAAGTTCAGGTAGCCTGGCGCGCAAGAGATGGGCGTGGCAGTATAGGTGGGCGTACTAGAAGGAATGACCGTGGCAGTGAAGACCGGCGTGTTGGTATACGTCGCCGTGACTGAGCCCTGAACAGGCCCATAGCAATTGCCGTTGTTGTAGGGGAAGTAGACCGAGGCGCTAGAATTGGACGTGCCGCTCTTTGATATGACGCCGCCATAAACCTTTGAACTGCTGTCAATATTCACATTGGCATTGGGCGCATAAACGAAGCCATAAAAGCCTGTGCTGGCGTTCAAATTGATGTCCCCAGTGTCACAACACATCAAAAAGAAATTCTGCGGATTCTGGTCCATGGCGCCTATCCATGAATTCGAATTCATCGTCGGGCTTGAATTGACCCAAACAATGGTGGTCACGCCCGGGGCAGAAACAAGCTGGGAGCCAGAAACGAGGCTGATGCTGCCAAAAACGTAGTTGCCGCCGGACAAATAGATCACCACGCCAGAATGATTCGTGCCCACCTCGCCAGCGCTCTGGCCCTGATAGCAGCCACCAGTATTGCTGGTGGCATTGCTGTAATCGCCAGCCGCTAAAGTGAGGGTCATGGCGCAATTCTGCACGAAGAGATTGGCGCTCGGATAGATGGTCAGCCCGGCGGGCGTGGGCACGCAGGTGGCGTTTGAAACGCAAGCGGTCGCAACGCTCGTCACACCGGTGACGGTTCCGCCATTATTGGTGATGCCCCCGCCAGATACGCTCAGGCCGCCATGGCCCGTGGTGGGATAAGAATCGATTGTAGCGCCGCTATCCACTATATAGCCGCCGCACAGAGCCTGCACCGCGTAGCAAAAGCTGGGCATATTGGTGGGCCACGTGGAAGGCGTGGTTGGAGTAGGAGTGGGCGTGAAAGTGGATGTTGGCCCGCTGGCACCCGTGGTGACAGTGGAAGTCGCTGAGAATTGGGGGGTGATGGTGGGCGTGGGGAAGAAGAAATTGTCAGTCACATTGACAAAACCGGGCAAGGGGCAAGCAAAGGTCGGCAAGGCATTGACGACCGAGCAGATGGGGTAGCCATTCACCGGTGTGAAGCAAGAGACCGGGGTGGTCACCTGGCCGCCTGCCACCTGATGGGCGATGGCACAGGAGGTCAGGGTGTTCCCGCTCTGCAGATTGGCCAAAGTGTAGCAGCTGCCCTGGTCCGTGGCTCCCATGCTGATGTTGCCCGTGGCCACCAGCGGGTCGGCGAACTGGGGCCGGCACTGAGAATCGCGATGCACGGTGGTGTAATAGTACTTGGTGGCCAGGGCATTGTTGGTGGCGGAAAGGTCCGTCACCTTGACAAAGATGGTGCGGTCCCAGTTGAGGTCGCCCACTTGGGCCCACAGGCTGACCGGCACATAGGCCGAGGTGGTGAAGGTGATGGTGAGAGCCCCGGGCGTGATGCTGATGTTGTAGGCGATGCCCGGGATGTCAGTGAAGGGGGTGGTGGTGAGGCTGTCGTAGCGGCTGCCGCCGTTGCTCTCGCCGTAGCTGTTCCAGTTGGCCTCCAGCCAAGTGGAGGCCCGGTTGAGCGCCGCGTCGCCGCCCGAGAAGGTGTGGTCGCTGGTGACGCTGGCGGCGTTCATCTTGAGCTCTTTGCTCAATATGAAATACAGGCCGCCGGAGAGCAGCAGCAATATGGCGCCCAGCACCAGCATCAGGGGCAGGGCCCAGCCGGCCTGGCCGGCCATTCCCATGCGGAGAAAACGTTGAGCCTTCATGGCGCACTCCAGGCTAGGGGTTCCGGAACTCCACGCTATCGCTCACCAAGATCTGCATGGGCATCTTGGCGTAAGCCGCCGCCTTGGCCAGGCAGATGCTGAAGTTGATGTTGCTGAAATCCTTGCTGTTGGGGTAGTAGACCCTGAAGGAGGAGAGGCCGCTCGGCACCAGCACCCAGCTGCGCGAGGCTGGCGCATTGGGCGGATACGAGGCGTCCGGTGTGTAGGTCACCGGCTTCCACACCGCGGCCTTGAGCTGGGTGCCGGCCTGCCACACCTGAAAGGTGTCGCCGTACACATCGGCAAAGGCCACCATGCTGCCCGGGGCCCCGCCGGTGCCGCTGACGCCCACCAGCACTGAGGAGGCCTGGGCCGTGTTGAGAGCGTCCACCAGGAACATGCGGGCCGTGCGCGCATCCTGCTGGCTGTTGACCTGCAGCAGGCCATTGAGCCAGGAGCGGATGCCGCTGCTCACCAGGCTGGCGGCGGCGGCCAGCAGCAGGCCCATCACGGCCGCGGCCAGCACCGCCTCCAGCAGGGTGAAGCCGGCTTGGCGCTCTGCGCCGGCCCGCCTCATTGCACGGTCACCGACAAATTGACATAGGTGGTGCCATTGGCAGTGACCGCCACCGCGGTCTGGGTGACGCCAAAGTAAGTGCTGTTCACCGCCGTGCCCAGCATGGGGTAGTTGTCGGTGGCCATGGCATTCACGCTATAGCTGGGGATGATGCTGCCGCCCGTGGGCAGGGCCGGCAGCGAGATGCTGTAGCTGCCATCGCTGGCCGTCACCGCGGTGTACACGTTCACCGTGGTGTCCAGGGCATCCACCTGGGCTGCGCGCGGCCCCCAGCTGGTGGGCCAGGGGTTGCCGCCCCCGCTCCAAGCAGCCACCAAAGCCCCGGCCAGGGGCCGGCCATTGATCTTGGCATTGGTGCTGCTGGATGCCACCACCTTGCCCGTGATGGCGCCCAGCGTGGACCCTGAGCCGGCCGGGGTGATGACATAGGCTTTGGAGGACATCATGTTGCCCCCCACCAGGCCGGGCAGGTCCAGCGTCAGCGTGGCCGGGCCGGGATTGGGGGGGTTCTTCATGACCATGGTGTAGTCCAGGCGGATGTAGAAGGTGCCCTTGCCCATGGCCTGGGGCAGGGTGAAGGAGATGGTGCTGGGCGCCGTGTAGGCCGTGTAAGTGACCGCCTGCTCGCTGCCATAAGCGCCGCCGGGCGAGGTGTCGCGCACGAACAAGCACTGGCAGGCCGCGGTCAGGGTGGCGGGGACATAGGTGCTTGAGGGCAGCTTGAGGGTCACCAAGGTGCCTGCCGGCAGCCAGGTGTTGCTGTAAGACCAGATGGTCATGCCGGTTTGCGTGTTGACCGTGGAATTCTCCAAGTCCACGCGCGGCAGGGCCCAGGCATTGCCCACCGGCGTGGCCATGTAAGTGCTGGTATAGGTGGGGGTGTAGCTCAAGTAAACAGAAGTGGCCGTGGCATTGACAGCGGATTGGGTCGCAGTGGCAGCTATGGCAGTGTTGGTGGCCTGCGCCTGGGCCGTGGCCGTGGCCTGGCCTTGCGTCTGCGTGGCCTGCACCGTCTGGCTGGCCTGGGCCTGGGCAGTATTGGTGGCTATGGCCTGGGCGGTGTTGGTGGCTACCGCAATGGCGGTATTGGTGGCCGCCGCAATGGCGGTATTGGTGGCATTGCCCGAGCCGCTGCCGTTGGATGTCGGGGTCGCTGTGTTCACAGGCGTGGGGACAGGCGTGTTGGTGAAGGTAGCAGGGATGGGCGTGAAGGTGGGGGAGCCGCCTATCACGGTGAAGGGGGTGGAATAGATGACGCCGCTTCCATTGAAATTGGGGTTCAAATAGATGTTGCAAGCATTGATGCCGAGGATGACATAATAAGTGCCAGACGCCCAGCTCGATGGCACTGTCATGTAGAGGGTGCCGAAATTGCTGGAAGGCTGAGAAGTGTTGTTGCCATTGATGCTTGAGGTCAAGCCCCCGCTGACAGCGGAATTCGAGACATTAATGCCTTTTTCGCTGATCAAAGCCACTTGCCCGGCCGTGCCATCAGGCTGAAGCGAGCTGGAATTGGAGAGCAAGCCCATGAGAGCATCTTTGCAGCCGGTATTAGTGCCGATGTAATTAAAGGTGATGGTGACATTCTGGCCCGCAG
>CAYXCT010000071.1:0-9674 GCA_964463435.1 uncultured bacterium
TTGCAGGCCCACAAAGCCGTTGCCCGTGGCGTCAAAGGCTGAGGGCAGGTCGCTCACCAGGTTGGCATAGTCGCCAGCCGGGCATTTCGTCGTCCAAGACACGCTGTGCAGGCTGCCATGGGCGCCCGGCGCCAGGTAGGTGGCTGTGGAGGTGACGCCAGCCTGCTCAGAGATGCTCCAATTGCCGCCCCACAGGTTCAAGCGGGCGGGCGGGGGGCCGTTGCGGCTGGCATCCTCAAAGTCATCGATGAGCACAGTGGGCCCGTAGGTGGGCGTGGGCGTGAAGCTGGGCTGGGGCGTGGGCGTGCTGCTGGGGCTGGGCAGGGGCAGGCTGCCATTGTTGAACTGGAACACGGTGATGGAATAGGGCCCAAAGGCGTGGCTGAAGCCATTGGCCACCCCGGTCTCTGTGCCCTGGGTGGGCGGCAGGTCCGGGCTGGCATGGTAGGGCGTGCCCGTGGTGGTCAGCCACTGGTAGTTGCTGTCATTGAAGGTGTAGCGCGTGGCATTGGCCGCTGGCGTGAAGCCGGTGAAGTTGAGGGTGGCGGTGGTGGTGTTGCTGGGGTCGCTGTTGACCACCATCAGCGAAAGCAGGCCATCGGGCCTTAAGTCGGCATAGGCACTGAGAGTGACGCTCGAGGGGCTAATGGTGGCCTGCACCAGGCTGTGGCTGCTGGTGTCGCCGGCCACGGCCCAATCCGTGGCCATCATGCGCATGGCCCAGTAATGGGCGCGCTCTTGGTACATGTAAGTGTCGCTGTTGCCGTTCAGATAGCCCAGCGAGCTGCCCGTGGGGCTGGTGGCGGCATCGCCGCCTTCCAGCACATCCCAGAGATGGGCGCTGCCGCGGCTGCCGAAGTTGCGGATGAACTCGCCCAGCCAGCTGGCCAGCCACATGCCATTGGCCAGGGTGACGCAGGCATGGCAGTTGCCGGCGCCCAGGTTGTACTCGGTGAGCCAAATGGGCACGGTGGTTGGGTTGGGGTGGTTGACCAGCATGGCTGGCAGGCCCGTGGCCGTGGGGTAGCCAGGGCCTTGGCTATCCAGGCCGGAGCCGGCATATTTTGACCAGAGCTGGGGGGAGGCCAGGTCTGTGGCATAGTTGGTGCTGATCCATTCAGGGTACCAATGGAAGTCGATGGCCTCGGCATAGGCGGCCTTGTTGCCGCCCGGGTCCGCGGCCAGGCGGTCCACAAAGCCCTGGATGTAGGTCTTGCCATCCTCATCATCGCTGGAATCGGTGGGCCCGCCCGCCACCGGGCCCGCGATGGTGATGGTGGGGTCCACGGCCTTCATGGCCTCATAATATTCGATGTAGCGGCGGGCGTAGTCTTTGGCGCTCAAGGGGCCGCCGGTCTCCCAGTTGCCATCCATCTCATTGCCGATCTGCCAGTGGGTGATGTTGAAGTGCCTCACGATGTTGGCATAATGCACCCAGGCCGCGGCCTCCTGCGGCGTGCCAGTGCCCACATTGATGGTGATGAGCGGCGTGGCGCCGGCAGGATACTGGGCCAGGCTGGACATGAAGGACTCAAAATCCATGCTCAAGGGCGATTGCATGGTGCAGGCCGGGTCGGTGCTGCTGGCCACGGCCCCGCTCTGGTCCGCCACCCCGCTGGTGATGGTGGCCACGTTCTTGGTGAGCTGGGTGCTGCCCGAGCTCACGGTGAGCTCGGCGATGCTGTACTGGGCCGGGCTCACCGAGCTGGCGGTGCAGAGCACGCGGAACCATTCGGAGGTGACGGCGCTGAAATTCACGGTCTGCGCGCCGCCGCTGCCGCTTAAGGCGCCGGCGCTGGTGTCTTGCCACAGGCTGCTGGAGTACATGTAGGGCGTGGGGTAGCCGCTGGTGCCGGCCCAATACTGCACATGGAACTGGGTGGCATAGGGCGTGCCCCAGGTGATGGCCATGGAATTGGCGGATTTGAAGCTGCCCAGGTCCACATACACCCACTGGGCATTGGGCGCGTCGGTGTCCGCGTTGGAGAGCCAGGCCGTGGTGGTCAGGCCGTCGGTCAGGTTGCTGGCCACCCCATAGCTGCTGGTGGTGCCGCGGTAGAGCTCATTGCCCACCCAGCTGACGCTGTAATTGGTGTCATCCGGCACCCAGTGGCCCTGGCTGTCAAAGCTGCCCTTGCCGTTCCAATGGAAGTCATCGGAGCTAGAGCCGCCTGGGTAGCGGATGAACCAGTTGCCGGCTGCCTGGACCTTGGGCTGGATGGTGTTGAAGGCGCTGGCGCCGTTCCAGAACATCACATTGGCGCCAAAGATATTGAAGGGAACAAAGGTGTTCACCACGGTGCTAGCATTGATGGTCAAGGTGGCAGTGTTGGCCTGGGCTGGCAGGCAAAGGCTGGCCAGCAGCAAAGCCAGAGAGGTGGTCAAAAACGGGCTAGTTTGTCGCATGGTGGCTTTGAGAGAAGGGGAATGGCTCGTTGATTGCATTCTATTTGAATTTGACGTGATGGAGCTTGAAAAATGGCCGGTTTTGAGATATTAAATTTGTATAACCTAATAAAGGAACTCAATTTATGCTAATGATAATAATTATAACAGCCTGCGCTGTTTTTGCCTGCGCCTTGCTCTTGCATGAGCCTATGCAGCAGCAGCCGGAAAGACTGCGCAAGCTGTGGCTTGACCCCTTGCGCCAGCGATTGAGCCTGCATCTGCCAGCCCATTTGGCCCAGCGCGTTCCTTGGATGATCCTTTCGGGGTCTTTGCTTGGCGCAAGTCTTTTGAGCTTATGGGCGGGCTCGCTCTGGCCAGCATTGCCGGGCGCGGCTCTGGGCGCCTGCCTTCCTTGGCTGGCAGCGCGGGTGATGGATGCCAGGCGCAAAGCCGCCTTCTGCAACCAGCTCAGCGATTGCCTGGCCAGCATGGCCGCGGCCTTGCGGGCTGGGCAGAGCCTTCAGCAGGCCCTGGCCACGGTGGCTGAAGAGGCCCGGGCCCCTTCCAGCCTCCGCTGGGCTGAGCTGGCCAGCCAGGTTCGCATGGGCACTGAGGTTGAGGCGGCGCTGGACCGCATGGCGCAGGAGATGGCCGGCACCCCGGCCCAGGCGGATCTTGCCATCCTTGCCAGCGCTGTGGGCGTGAACCGGGAGGCGGGAGGGAATCTTGCCGAAGTCTTCCAGCGCCAGGTGGAGACCCAGCGCGAGCGCGCCCGCTTGCGCGCCCAAGTGGATGCGCTGACCGCCCAGGGCCGCTTGAGCGGCTGGGTGGTGGGCCTGCTGCCCTTGGGCCTTCTGATGGCCCTCAAGGCCCTGGACCCAAGCCTGGCCGACCCGCTCTTCAGCACGCCCGCGGGCTGGGGCATGCTGGCCGCGGGCGCGGTGCTGGAGCTCATAGGCGGCTTGATGATACGGCGCATCGTTTCCATAGAGCTTTGAGGGATTCATGACGAGAATCTTGCCACTCTTGGCCATCTTGTGCGCGGCTGGGGCTGCCTATTGGGCGGTCCTGCTGGCCCAGGCCCAGCGCGAGCGCGGCCAGGCCCGGGCCCGCATGCTGGGCGAGCTGCCGCGGCAGCAGGCCCGGCCCGCGCCGCGCGAGCTGGCGCGCCAGGCTTGGGCGCAATGGGGCGCTTCCCTGGAGCGCGGGCTCAAGCCTGCCTGGCGCCAGGCTCTGCAAGCCCGCTTGGCCAGCGCGGGCCAGGGACATCGCAGCGCGGGCAGCCTGCTGAGCCAGGCAATCCTGGGCGGCCTGGTGCTGGGCCTGCTGGGGCTGCTGCTGGGTGCCGGCCTGCTGCTGCCCTTGTGGGCCTTGGGCGGGGCTTTTCTGCCCCTGCTCTCGCTGGAGGAGGCTGGCCGGCGCAGGCTCAAGGCCCTGCGCCGGGCTCTGCCCGATGCCCTGGACCTGCTGGTGGGCTGCGTGGAGGCGGGCCTGGCTTTTGACCAGGCCCTGGCCCGTGTGGCCCTGCGCTTGCCCGCCTCAGCGCTGAGGCAGGAGCTGCAGCACAGCCTGTCGCAGATGCGGATGGGCCAGCCCCGGCGCGAGGCTTTGCGCGCGCTTGCCCAGCGCGCGGCCCTGGATGAGCTGCGCTCCCTGGTCTCCTCCCTCATCCAGGCCGACCAGCTGGGCACGCCCTTGGGCCCGGTGCTGCGCCAGCAAGCCTCGCAGATGCGGGCCTTGCGCTCCTTGGAAGCCCAGCGCCTGGCGGCCCAAGCGCCGGTGAAGATGCTGCTGCCCCTCATGTTGTTCATCCTGCCGGTGGTTTTTCTGGTATTATTTGGCCCTATCTTCCTGCGCTGGCAGTCCGGGGGCTTTTGATGAGGGCCGTGCGCATCATCCATGAGCCCAGCAACTGGGCCCTGGCCCGCAAGGCGGCGGTGGCAGAGGTTTTTGCCTGCCGTGCGCTCGGCTTGCTGGCCCTGCCAAGGCTAAAGCCGGGCGAGGGATTGTGGCTGCTGCCCTGCGCCTCCATCCACACCTTGGGCATGGGCTATGACCTGGATGTGCTGCTGCTGGGCCGGGACTTGCGCGTGCTGGCTGCGGCCCAGGGCTTGAAGCCTTGGCGTCTGCTCTGGCGGCCGGGCTTGGGCGTGCATTCGGTGCTGGAGCTGCCAGCCGGCGCGCTCCAGGGCCTGCCGCCGCTGCTGGGCTCTTGCCTGCGCATGGAGCCGCTGCCATGAGGCGGGCCCTGCTGATGCTCCTGCTGGGGCTGTGCCTGGGCCTGGCTGCGGCCAGCGGCCCGGCAGAGGACCATCTCAAGCTGGCGCGGGCATTGCTCGCCAAGGGACGGCGGGTGGACGCGGCTGAGGAGTACCGCGTGGCCCTGCGCCTGGCGCCGGGCGATGCCGAGGCCAGCAGCGCGCTTGCCAGCCTGCAGGCCGGCGGCGTGCCGGCCGCGCCCTCCCAGAGCCGGTGCCTGGCAGAGCTGGCAGACGGCCAGGCGGCTTACAGGGAGAGCCAGCTGGACCTGGCTGAGGCCAGCTTCCGCCAAGCCTTGGCCGTGGACCCGGCCTCAACAGAGGCCCTGGGCTGGCTGGAGCGGGTGAAGGGGGAGCGCTTTCAGCACGACGCGGACCAGCCCTTTGACAGCGCCGTGGCCGACATCTATGAGGCCGCGCTCAAGCTGGCGCGGCAGGGCCGGGCCGACGACGCGGCGCAGAAGCTGGGCGAGGCGCTCAAGCTCAACCCGGCCCAGCCCCAGGTGCTGGCGCAGATGGAGCGGCTGAAGGGCCAGGCCGCGGAGCAGCGCAAGGCGCGCTCGGCCGCCGAGCTCTGCCAGCGCGGGGCCAAGGCCCTGGCCGGCGGCGATTTGGCCGAGGCCTTCAGCGACTACCAGCAGGCCCTGGCCGCTGCGCCCGGGGATGCCGAGGCCCGCGCTGGCCTGGGCACGGTGCGGGCCCAAGCCCAGCCCCTGGCCCTGGCCCGCTGCCAGGCAGGGAGCCTTGCCTTGGCAGAGGGCCGCCCCGAGGCCGCGCTCATCGCCTTTCGCCAGGCCGCGGACCTGGACCCGGAATCGGAGCAGGCCCGGCAAGGCTTGCAGAAGGCGCGAGGCCTGGCCCAGGCCCAAGAGCGGAGCGCGGCCCAAGGCCAGAGCCTGAAGGCCCTGCTGGGCCAGGGCCGGCAAGCCCTGGCGGCAGAGGACGCCGACCAGGCGGAGCGCAGCTTCAGCAAGGCCCTGGCGCTGAGCCCGGATTCTGCCGAGGCCAGCCGGGGGCTGGAGAAGGCCCGCCAGCTGCTGAATGCCCGCAAGGGCCAGGACCGCCAGGCTGCCGCTGAACTTTTGGCCCAGGCCGGGCGTTTAGAGGAGCAGGGAGCGCTGGAAGAGGCGCTGGCCACGGCGCGGAAGGCCCTGGCCCGCGACCCGCAATGCGCGGGCGCCAAAGAGCTGGCTGGCCGCTTGACATCGCAATTGAGCACGCAGGACCACGCGAGGGAGCCATGACACCGCCCAAGGACGAAGCAGAAGGCATCAGCCTCATCGCCACCAACCGCAAGGCCTTTCACGACTATTTCATCAGCGACAAGGTGGAGGCCGGCATCGTGCTCAAGGGCACCGAGGTGAAGGCCCTGCGCGAGGGCGGCTGCAACCTCAAGGACAGCTATGCCCGGGTCACCCCGGGCGGCGAGGCTGAGATCCTCAACTTTCACATCTCGCCCTACCGGGCCGGCAACCGCTTCAACAGCGACCCCACCCGCAGCCGCCGCCTGCTGATGCACAAGCGCGAGATCCTCAAGCTGGGCCAGAAGCTGCGCGAGAAGGGGCTGACCCTGGTGGCGCTGCGCATCTACTTCCGCCGCGGCATCGCCAAGCTGGAGCTGGGCGTGGGCAAGGGCAAGGCCGAGCACGACAAGCGCGCGGCCATCAAGGACAGGGAGGGCAAGCGCGAGGCCGCCTCGGCCATGAAGGTGCGCTCGCGCTAAAAGGGATTGCACTTTTGGGGCAGGGAAGGCGTATAATAGGCATGCACCGTGATCCACCGGGGGGCGACCTGGCTTCGACGGGGAGAGTGAACGGTGAGGAGCACGCCGGGGGTGTCTAAGGCCTCGTCAAAAACTTAGGCGCAGCTTAACTGCTGACGAACAATACGCACTGGCAGCCTAAGAACTGCCACCGCTCCTGTCCCTTCGGCCCGTAGGGGATAGATAGCGGCCGCATACGGGCTGGTCCCAAGGCAGGGTGCCCTGGCCGCGGGATGAGACAAGGTGGGCAATGGCCTGAGAGGACCCCGCTGGGTGGGGCCTCGATTGGCGACATCAAACACCCAGACAAGCGTGTAGGGCCTCTCTGGGATTTCTTTTCGGACGCGGGTTCGATTCCCGCCGCCTCCACCACTTCAAAGAACGGCACCATCCAGCAACATCCGGGTGGTGCCGTTTTGCTTGCCGGGCCCTGGCCCTCCTCCACTCCTTCAGGTGACGAGCATGTCCACTTTGGATGACCTCAAGGCCGGCTTTGCCGGCGAGAGCATGGCCAACCGCAAGTATCTTGCCTTTGCCCAGAAGGCCGATGCCGAGGGCCTGGCCCAGGTTGCCCGCATCTTCAGGGCCGCGGCTGAGGCTGAGACCGTGCATGCCCATTCCCACCTGCGGGCCATGGGGGGCATCAAGGACACCGCCAGCAACCTGCAGGAGGCGGTGGAGGGCGAGGCCTATGAGTATGTGACCATGTACCCCGAGTTCATCGCCCGCGCCGAGGCTGAGGGGCACAAGGCGGCCCTGGCCAGCTTCAAGTGGGCCATGGAGGCCGAGAAGGTGCATCATGCGCTCTACAGCAAGGCCCTGGCCGCGGTGAAGGCCGGCCAGAAGCTGCCGGAGCTGCCCCTGTTCATCTGCACGGTCTGCGGCGATGTGGCTGAGGGCGCCGCGCCGGAGCGCTGCCCCATCTGCCATGTCGGCCGCGACAAGTACCGCGAGATCAAGTAGGGCATCCCCCATCCCAGCCCATCAACAGGAGAGAGAATGAACGAGCTCCACGCCATCCTCATCGGCCTGGTGGAAGGCATCAGCGAATACCTGCCGGTCTCGGCCAACGGGCATGTCATCATCACCGGCAGCCTGCTGGGCGACCCGGCCGACCTGGTGAAGTCCCTGGGCGTGGCCCTGCAGGCCGCGCCCATGCTGGCCGTGCTGCTGCTCTATCACCGCCGCTTTGAGGCGATGTTCGCGCCTTCCAGGGCGGGCGAGACCACCTTCAAGGGCCGCCATGCCTGGGCCCTGTTCCTGGCCGGGGTATTGCCAGTGCTGATCTCCGGATTCCTCTTCAAGCGCTATTTCTATGGCCTGATGCTGAGCCCCTGGCCCTCGGTCACGGGCCTGGCCCTGGGCGGGGTGGGCATCTTGATCGCCGAATACACGCACCATGAGGAGCGCGGAGTGGGCATGGACGGCCTCACCCTGGCCCAGGCCCTGGGCATAGGGCTGTTCCAGTGCCTGGCGCTGTGGCCGGGTGTCTCGCGCTCGGGCGCCACCATCATCGGCGGCCTGGTGCTGGGGCTCAACCGCCGCGCGGCCGCGGAATTCTCCTTTCTCATCGGCGTGCCGGTCTTCGCCGCCGCCGCCGGGCTGGAGCTGTGGAAATCCGCCCCCCTGCACCAGAACTGGCTGCCCTTTGCCCTGGCCTTCGCGGTCTCCTTCTGCTGCGCCAATGTCACGGTGAAGCTCTTCATGCGCCTGCTGGGCCGCATGTCCTTCAAGCCCTTTGGCTGGTACCGCATCGCCATCAGCCCCTTGCTCTGGTACCTGTTCCGCTGAGGGCATAAAAGCCAGAGCCTGGCGCCAAGGGGGCCCGTATGTCATTGTGGACCCCTTCTAGGAGATAGCCATGAGCTTGCGATATTGGATAGGCCTGTTCAGCATGATGGCAGTTCCCGCCTTCGCAGACCCCGCCGCTGGCGGCCCGGCGGCTGACCCCGGGGTGCTTGGCTTCAAGGCCGTGGACATCGATGGCAAGCCGCAGGACCTGGAGCAGTACCGGGGCAAGGTGCTGCTCATCGTCAACACGGCCTCCAAGTGCGGCTTCACCCCGCAGTACCAGGGCCTGCAGGCCCTGTATGACAAGTACAAGGGCAGGGGCTTGGTGGTGCTGGGCTTCCCCTCCAATGACTTCCTCTGGCAGGAGCCGGGCAGCTCAGCGGAGATCAAGGAGTTCTGCAGCACCCGCTTCCATGTCACCTTTCCCATGTTCGAAAAGATTGACGTCAAAGGCAAAAGCATTCATCCTCTGTACCAGTACCTGACCCAGCAGAGCCCCTTCCCAGGGGCCATCAGCTGGAACTTCAACAAGTTCCTGGCCGACCGCAGCGGGCATGTGCTGGCGCGCTGGGGCTCCAAGACCACGCCAGAGGACCCAGAGCTGGTGGCGGCGCTGGAGAAGGCGCTGGGCATCTAGCTCGGCAGGCTTTAGGCCATCAAGGAGGTGGGCATGCGTGCTGTCGTCATTCTGGTGCTGGCCCTGGCCTTGTCCCAGGCCCTGGCGGCCAAGGATTACACCCTTTCGCCCCCGGGCACGCAGCTGGGCTTCAAGGTGCTCTACTTCAGCGCCATGAAGGTGGGCGGCTCCTTTGACAGCTTCAGCGGCGGCTTCAGCTTTGACGAGGCTACGGGCTCCCTCTCCAAGGTCTCGGTGACCGTGCAGATCGCCAGCATCAACACCGGCATCCCGCCCCGCGACCACCACCTGCGCGACCGCGACTTTTTTGATGCTGACACCTTTCCCCAGGCCCTCTTCACCAGCGCAGGGGTGGTGGTGAGCAGCAAGAAGCCCAGCGTGCTCAAGGGAACGCTCACCATCCGGGGCGTCACCCAGCCCTTTGCCATGCGGGTGGATTACCTGGGGATGACCAAGACCGCCCAGGGCGCCATGGGCCCGGCTTTCAAGCTCAAGAGCGTGCTGGACCGCAAGTCCTTTGGCGTGGCCTACGCGCCCAGCTTCATCATCAGCGACAAGGTGGGGCTCGACATCTCGGGGGTTGGCCAGCCCAGGTAGGGCGCTGGCCTGAAAAGCTTGGGGGGCGGCCTGGAGCCGCCCCCTTTTTTTTGCCTTCGTCCCGGCTGCTGCCCTATAATATGAAAAACTCTCGAGGTTGGAGCATGGCAGAGCTGAAGATTGGAGATTTAGCGCCAGATTTTGACCTAGCCTCGGATCAGGGCGGCAGGGTCAGCCTGGCTTCCTTGCGCAGCCAGAACCGGGCGGCGGTGCTCTATTTCTACCCCAAGGATGACACCCC
>CAYXCT010000072.1:0-9666 GCA_964463435.1 uncultured bacterium
CATCGAGCGCCAGCGCGAGGCCTTCCTCAAGGGCGCTATGGCCCGGCGCTTGGACCCGGCCAAGGCGGGCGAGGTCTTTGACCTGCTGGCCAAGTTCGGCGGCTACGGCTTCAACAAGTCGCACAGCGCGGCCTACGCCCTGCTCTCCTACCAGACCGCCTGGCTCAAGGCCCACCACCCCCTGGAATACCTGTGCGGGCTCTTGAGCTCTGAGCTGGGCTCGCCCCAGCGCCTGGTGGCCAGCATGGCCGAATGCCGGCGCATGGGCGTGCCGGTGCTGCCCCCGGATGTGAACCAGGGAGGCGAGGGCTTCATGCCGGACCCGGCGGGAGGCATCCGCTATTCGCTGGCCGCGGTCAAGCATGTGGGCCTGGGCCTGGCTCAGGCGGTGCTCAAGGCCCGCGCCGCGGCCGGGCCCTTCATCAGCCTGGACGACCTGCTGGACCGGATGGATTGCCGCAATGCCAGCCCGCGGGCCCTGGAGAGCATGGCCAAGGCCGGGGCTTTGGACAGCCTGCTGCCCGGCCTGGCCCCGGCCCTGGCCCGGCCCCGCCTGCTGGCGCGGCTGCCCCAGGCCCTGGAGGCCGCCGCCCGCCGGGCGCGCGAGCGCGAGAGCGGGCAGGCCAGCCTCTTCGGCGCGGAGCCGCTCGCCGGGCTGGTGGCAGCCGGCGAGGGGCCGCAGCCGCCGGCCTGGCATGAGTCAGCCCTGCTGGGATTTGAGAAGGAGGCGCTGGGCTCCTATGTCAGCGGCCATCCGCTCGCCCCCTTTGAGCAGGAGCTGAAGGCCCTGCGGCCGCGCAGCCTGGCGCGGCTGGATGGCCTGCGCGACGGCGAGCCGGTGCTGGTGGCCGGCCTGGTGCTGGGCCTGAAGCACCTCACCACCAAGCGCAAGGAGCCCATGGCGCGCGCCATGCTGGAGGATTTGGAGGGCATGGGCGAGGTGATCCTGTGGCCCAGCGTGCTGGCCAAGGCCGGCGGGCGGGTGGCCAAGGACGCGCTGGTGGTGGTCAAGGGCCGGGCCGACCTTTCGGGCGACTCGGCCAAGGTGTCCGCCGAGGAGGTCTGCCAGCTGGAGGAGGCCTTTGACCGGCTGGCCAGCGCCGTGCACCTGCGCCTGGACGGGCACGGCGCGGAGGGCGGCGGCCGGCTGGCCCAGCTCAGGGACCTGGCCCGCGCGCACCCGGGCAAGGTGGAGGTCTACCTGCACATGGATTCCGGTGGCCGCGAGGTGGTGCAAAAATTAGGGCCGGCCTGGCGCGTGCGCCTTGAGCCGGCCCTGGTGCTGGCCTTGCGGGGTCTTTGCGAGGACTGGTGGGTCACCAGCGCTGGGCGGCCTTGAGCCCCAGCGCCTGGGCGTTGCCCGGCTCCAGGGCCAGGGCCCGGGCCAGCGCGGCCTTGGCCTCTGCCGGGCGCTTGAGCATGAGCAGGGCGATGGCATGGGCGTAGGCGGCCTTGAAGAGGTCGGGGCGCATGCGCTCCGCTGACTCCAGCGCCGACTCGGCCAGGGCTGGGAAGCCCTTGAGCGCATCCATCTTCTGATGCCCCTCCTCAGCCTGGTGGTAGGCTTCGAGCAGGGTGGAGCCGGCCTCGGCGAAGAGATAGCCGGAGAGCCGGGCATCGCTGTGCTCCAGGTTGCCGGCCAGCCGCACGGCATCCTCCCCGCGGCCCGCCATCACATAGGCGGACATCAGGTTCTCATAGAAGAGCGGGGTCACCGGCGCCAGCGCCGTGGCCGTGATGTAGGCATCGGCGCAGGGCTGCAGGTATTCCATGCGGCCCTTGGCCACCTGCATGGCATACAGCCGCCCCAGGTTGCCGAAATAGTATCCGTTGTGCGGGTTGAGCTGCACGCCCCGCTTGTAGGCCGCCTCGGCCTTGGCGAACCAATAGGCCGCGGCATCCGCGTCCTGCGCCAGCTTGAGCAGCTCCTCGCAGGCCAGGCCGTAGTACACGTGGTACTTGACCTCCTGTGGGCAGATGCGGCGGGCCTCATCCATGCTGGCCGCGGACCACAGCAGCATCAGGCTCTCCGCGGTGGCGCGGTAGGCCGCCAGCAGGCGGGCCGGCGGGGTGCTGGGGCTGGCCAGCGCCGCCTCCAGCTCCTGCACATGGCCGGCCTGCTCGCCCACCTTGGCGCCGAGCCCGGGGTCCATGCCTGGCGCAAGCAGGCGCAGGCTCTCCAGGCAGAGCTGGGCCGTGCCGCGGCAGGTCTCCAGGCCCGCGCCCTTCAGCTCGGCTGATTCCGTGGTCAGCTGGCTGCCCAGGTTGTAGTCCAGGTCGGCGCGGAAGCTGCCAAAGGAGAGCGGCAGCAGGATCAGCAGGCAGCCCAGCGCGCAGGATGCGGCTGTCCAGCGCAAGGTCAGCAGCGGAGCGGTCATGCCGGGCAGGCGCTTCGGCTCAGCGCTGGGCACGGCCAGGGCGGCCATGAAGAGCCAGTAGGGCGCGCAGAGCGCGGTCACGCCAAAGCTGACCAGGTTCTGCGTGAGATAGGCCACCCAGATGAGAAGCAGGCCGGCCATCAGCAGGCGGATCTCCTCATCCTTCTCCGCGCTGTAGCGCTTGAGCCAGGCCCGGGCCCAGGCCGCAAGCATAGCCAGCCAGAGCAGCATGCCGATCAGCCCGGTGGTGGCCAGCACCTGCAGGGGCTCGCAGTGGGCGTTGCGGCTGCTCACATTGGCGCCATCGAAGTCGGCGAAGCGGCTGCTGCTGTACGAGGGGAACATGGTCTTGAAGGTGTCCACCCCGGTGCCGGTCCAGAAATGGCTGCTCCACATCTTCACGGCCGGGCGCCAGATCTCAAGCCGGCTCTGCTCAAAGGCCGCGGCCGGGTTGGCGAAGGAGGCGGCCATGCGCTGGGCCAGTTGATTGCCCAGCAAAAAGCTGAGCGCGCCGGTGGCCAGCAAGGCCAGCGGCACCAGCAGCAGGGCGCGCTTGAGCCAGTCTTTGCTCTTGCCCAGCCAGCCGCCCTGCAGGGCCAGCACCAAGAGCGCGGCTAGGGCTGCCAGCAGGCCGAGAAAAGCCCCGCGGGTGCCGGTGTTGAGCAGGGCCTTGAAGCAGGCCAGGGCCACGGCGGCCATCAGCAGGCCGCGGGCCGCCGCATTCCGGCGCAGGGCCAGCAGCAGGGGCGCCAAGGCCAGGGCCAGAGCCACCAGGGCCAGGCAGGCCAGGTTGAAGGCCCAGGCCAGGGGCTGGCCGGGCCGCGCGGATTGGTCCATGAGGCTGCGCAGGCCGTTGTTGAGGCCGGCGCTCAAGGCCAGCCAGGCCAGCAGGCCGGCGGCCTGGCTCAGCCAGAACAGCCACAGGCTCTGGGGCGCCATCAGGCGCTGCTTGCTCGCCAGGGTGGTGGCGGCCAGGGGCAGGGCCATGATGAGCAGGGCGCCCAGGAAGTTGGGGTTGCCCAGGCTGGAGAAGTAGCGGTCTGAGATGACCGAGCTGGCCGACCAGCGGATGAAATCCACGCCCACGGACTGCAGCAGGCCGTACATGGCCGTGATGCCGGCCAGGGCCAGAAAGCCCATCTGCAGGCGCGCCACCTCGGGCCAGCGCCGCAGATGCTGGGTGGCGATGAAATAGAGCGCGGCGTAGTTGAGCTGGGTGAGGCCGCCGTTGAAATTCTCGTATTCCCCGCGCCAGCTGATGGCCCAGCTTGGGGTCTGGCCGGGCAGGCATTTGAAGAGCTGCCAGGCGGCCCACAGCAGCACCGGGATGTCCAGGCTGGAGGGCCGCCATTCCCAGCGCTTGAGCAGGGCCAGCCGCGCCAGCCAGAGGGCCAGCATGAGGGCCGTGGCCGCCCGCAGCACCATCTGCTTGGGCAGCTCGAACTGGTCGTGGGTCTGCACCCAGAAGAAGAGGATGGTGCCTGCCAGGGTGGCGGCAAGCAGGATGAGCACGCCGAGGCGCAGGCGCTCGGCCCAGGCTTCCGCGCCCGAAGGGGCGGGGGTTGCCAGGGCCTGCTGCTTGCTCTTGCCGGGTCTTGCCATGCGCGCACCTCAAAAAGGCTGGTTTTGGGTGGCCCATCTTAACCGAGGCCAGGCCCCGGGTCAACGCGCCGCCTCAGCGCAAAAAGCAGTTTGCCGCCCTTATCGCCCCCCTGCTATACTGGGCCCATGAGCACAGAGAGCGACCTGACAGCCAAGACCGTGCTTTACTGCCTGGCCCAGGGCAAGCTGGACAAGGCCCGCGGCGAAGCCGTGCGCCTGCGCGCCATGGCCCCGGATGAGGCCCAGACCCTGGCCGTGCTGGGAGACCTGGAGCAGGCCGAGGGCCGGCCCCAGGCCGCCTTTGACCTGTGGATGCGCGCGGCCGACGGCTTCCACAAGCAGGCCCAGCCCGAGCGCGTGCTGGCCTGCCAGCAGCGGCTGGTGCGGCTGGATGCCGCTGGCTTGGATGCCGCCAGCCAGGCCCGCCACCGCCTCTTGAGCTACCTGGTGCCGGCCGAGGTGCGGCTGGCCTCGGGCGACCTGGAAGGGGCCCTGGAGGCTTACCGCCTGGCGGTCAAGGCCAACCCCAACCACACCGTGGGCTACCAGCGCCTGGCCGGCCTGCTGGCCCGCATGGGGCGCGTGGAAGAAGCCTGCGAGCAGCACCTGATTGTGGGCCGCGCCTTCTTGGCCCACAACCTGCCGGCCAAGGCCAAGCCCTTCTATCAGAAGGTGCTGGAGCTGATGCCCCGGCACCATGAGGCCCTGGCCGCCTTGGCTGAGATCTTGCAGGGCGAGGGCGCGCTGGCCGAATCCGGGCACATGAAGATCTGCGCGGCTGAGGGCGCCCTGGAGCAGGGCGACCTGGCTCAGGCCTCGCTCTTGGTGCGCCAGCTGCAGGCTCTGGCCCCGGGCGCGGCGGCATCGCACTACCTCGCGGGCGTCTTGAGCCTCAAGCAGGGGCGGCGCGAGGAGGCCCGCGAGGCCTTTGGCCGCTACCTGGCCGCCTCGCCCCACCTGCGCAGCCTGCTCAAGCAGGCCGGCGCCCTGCCGCCGGTGACCAAGGCCCCGGCCGGCCCTCTGGACAAGGTGGAGATGCCCAGCCCGCTGGCCGCGCTCTCCATGCAGCCCGGCCCGCTGTCCGAGGACGACCTGGTGGTGCTCTTGACCATGGGCGAGATGTGCCTGGCTGAGGAGATGTTCGACGAGGCCAAGCAGATCTACGAGCGCGTGCTGCGCAGCCGGCCGGGCAGCGAAGAGGCCTTCAACAACCTCAACCAGGCCCGCATCGGCCTGGGCCTGCCAGCCTTGCGCGTGCCCACGGGCGTGAGCCTGGCCCCCACCCGCGACGCGGCCTCGGCGCCTGGCGCGCCCATCAAGCCCAGCACCCTGCCGCGCGACCCCTTGGAATACCTGGCCCAGATGGAGGCCCAGGGCCTGGGCCTGCCCGCGGGCCCGCCCCCCTTGCCGCCCCTGCCTGCCAAGCCCGCGGAGGCCCAGCCGGTCTCGCCGCTGGGCAGCGTGCTGGCCGGCGAGCTCAAGGACCGGGTGGTCAAGGGCCGCATCACCCGCACCGCGTATCAATTGAGCGCCGGCGAGCTGCCGCCCTCGGGCCGCTACGCCCGCATGGATGAGGACATCATCGAATAGGAGGCCTTGTGGAGCAGGGAGCGCCCATGCCGGACCTGTACCTGCGCCGCAGCGACGGCACCGGGCTGGAGCTGGCCGACCTGAAGCGCGAGACCCACGGCCTGCTGGTGCTGGCCGACAGGCATCTGCCCGCTGTGAATGCCTTTGTGGGCCACTTTCAAGCCAATGCCCGCACCTTTGAATGGCTGCGCCTGAAGCTGCTGGTGGCGTACAAGCGGCAACATGACGTCCCCACGCCCTGGCCGGCCCCGGCCTTTCCCGCCCTGCTGGCCCCCCAGCAGATGCCCCACGGCCTGGAATGGGGCAAGGCCTATCTGTTCGGCCTGGCCGGCTACGTGGAGGAGGTCTACAATGACCTGGACCTGCTGGCCGTGAACCAGGTGGAGCGCGACCTGGGCTACTGGGAGACCAACAAATGCGGATGAGCCTGGGATGGGCGCTGGCTTTGGCCTGCGTGGCGCTGGCAGGCTGCGCGCGCGCGCCAGAATCGGTGATGGCCGGCGTGCATGGCCTGGACCTGCGCGCCCCGGCCCTGGCCGCCTACCAGGGCATCCAGTCCCCGGAGGCGCGCCATGTGACAGACACCGCGCGCGTGGAGCTGCTGCGCCAGTACCTGTTGAGCCTGGGCCGCAGCTTCCACCCTGCCCAGGCCACGCCCGCCCGGCCCGAGCTCTCCTGCGCGGGCTGGCCCAATTACCGCTTCTACCTGGCCCTGGATGGCACGCGGCTGTACCTGTCCTTTGACGGCGCCATCCAGCAGGCTGACATCAGCGATGCCCAGCGCGATGAGCTGCTGCGCATCACCGGCCAGCCCCGCGACCTGATGTCCCAGCCCACGCCGGGGGATTGAGGGCAGCTGCCAGGGAAAAGTCGCTGCCCAAAAGAAGAGCCCCTCCGGCTGGAGGGGCTCTTTGTATTTTACTGCTTCTTCCTCACCGCGCCCCGCTTCTTCCTCAGCTCGGCCATGCGGGCCAGGTGGCGGAGGATGTCGGCCTCATGGCCGCGGTCCGCAGGCTCGTAGAAATGGGTGGCCTTGAGCCCGGGCGGCAGGTGGGGCTGGGTGACCACCGCGTCCTCAAAGTCGTGGGCGTACTGGTAGCCCTTGCCGTAGTCCAGGTCCTTCATCAGCCGCGTTGCGGCGTTGCGGATGTGCAGGGGGACAGGCAGGGCGCCGGTCTTGTCGATCTCTTCCTTGATGGCAAAGAAAGCGGCTTCGGCGGAGTTGCTCTTGGGCGCGCAGGCCAGGTAGAGCGCGGCCTGCAAGATGGCCAGCTCGCCCTCGGGGCTGCCCAGAAAGTCGTAGCTCTCCTTGGCGGCCATCACCAGGGGCAGGGCATGGGGGTCGGCGTTGCCGATGTCCTCGCTGGCCATGCGCGCCAGGCGGCGGCAGACGAAGAGCGGCTCCTCGCCGGCCTCCAGCATCCGCATGCACCAGTAGCCCGCGGCGTCCGGGTCGCTGGAGCGCACGGACTTGTGCAGGGCGGAGATGAGGTCATAGTGCTGGTCGCCGCCCTTGTCATACAGGAGGCTCCGGCGCTGCACCACCTCCTCGGCCTTTTTGAGCTCGAGCAGGCGCCTGTGGTCCGGGCCGGGCTTGGTGGCCTGCACCACCAGCTCCAGGTAGCCCAAAGCCTTGCGGGCATCGCCGCTGGCCTGCAGGGCCAGGTAGGCCAGGGCCTCGGGCGTGGCCTGGGCCTGATAGCCGGCCAGGCCGCGCTCATCTGCCAAGGCCCGCTGCATCAGGGCTGTGAGCGCCCCCTCATCCAGGGGCTTCAGCACCAGCACGCGGGAGCGGGAGAGCAGGGCGGCGTTGATCTCAAAGCTGGGGTTCTCGGTGGTGGTGCCTATCAGCACCAGGGTGCCATCCTCCACCGAGGGGAGCAGGGCATCCTGCTGGGCCTTGTTGAAGCGGTGGATCTCGTCCACGAACAGGATGGTCCGCTGGCCGTGGAACTTGAGCCTCTCGGCCGCGGCTGCCGCCGCGTCCTTCAGGTCCTTGACCCCGGCGCTGACCGCGGAGAGCGCCACAAAGGCCGCGCCCGTGGTCTTGGCCACCAGACGGGCCAGGGTGGTCTTGCCGGTGCCGGGAGGGCCCCACAGGATGAGCGAGCTCAAGCCGTCGGCCTCGATGGCCATGCGCAGGGGCGCGCCCTCGCCAAGCAAGTGGCCCTGGCCCACCACCTCATCCAGGCTGGCTGGCCGCAGCCGCTCGGCCAGGGGCGCGTGCTTCTTCGCATCCGGGCTTGAGTCGAACAGGTCCATGCTAGTCCATGGCCCGGATCACCAGGCCGGTCAAGAGCTTGGGCAAGAAGTAGGTGGATTTCTGCGGCATCACGTCCTTGGCATCGGCCACATCGCGCACTTGCGCGATGCGCGTGGGGTTGAGGATGAAGGCGGCCTGGTGGGTGCCGCGGGCCACGCCCTCGGCCGCCTCTTGCGCCGATTTGGTGTAGTCCAGGTTTGCCTTGGCCGCGATGCTCTCGGCGGTCATGCCCAGCATGGCCTCCAGGATGACGGACTGCAGCAGGGCCACATCCAGGCCCTTGTAGGCCGCGCTGCGCCTCTCCTTGATGAGCTCGGCCGGCTTGATGCCCTTCTTGAAGCTGAGCAGCTTGAAGCCGCCGGCGAGCACCAGGCCGAAGCCGATCTCAGGCTTCTTGCCCTGCTCCAGCTTGGCCAGGGCCTTGACCAGGCCGGCCAGGTCCTTCTGGTCCTTGATGTCAAAGGCCTTGGCCAGCTTGGCCAGCAGGGCCTCGCTGGAGAAATTGCGCAGGCCATAGAGCATGCGGTGGGTGGGCAGCACCACCATGCCCGGCGACTGCACGGGCGCGAAGGCCACCATGGTGCCCTTGGCGCCCTTCACGCCCTTGGCCTCGGCCGCGTAGGCCAGCATGGTCTCGTAGCGGTGGTGGCCATCGGCGATGTAGGCCGGCCGCTGGGCCATGAAGGCGGTGAAGGCCTTCAGCGCCGCGGGCTTGCTCACCACCCACAGGCGGTGGCGCACGCCATCGGCCAGCTTGATGTCCACGCTGGGCTTGGCCTTGGCCTGGGCTTGCAGCCACCGCTGGCCCTGGCCCTTGGGGTCGTCAAAGAGCATGAAGACCTGCGACAGGTTGGCCTTGGTGGCGCGGGTCAGCTCCAGGCGGTCCACCTTGGGGCCAGCCAGGGTGCGCTCATGGGGCTTCACCACGCCGGTCTTGTAGGGCTCCAGCTTCAGCTCGCCGATGACGCCCAAGAAGCTCTTCTTCTTGCCATCGGGAGTGGTGAAATCCTGGCCGATGACATAGAGCGCGGGCATGAGGTCTTGCAGCAGCACGCCCTGCTCGCGCCACAAGCGCAGCAGGTTGGCGCTGCGCACATACTTGTCCCGGCCCGGCTTGTCGCCGGAGAGGGCCTTGCCGAAGTCGAGCCGCACGATGTTGTTGCTGTGCAGGCCGTAGTAGGCCTCCTGGTCCTTGGCCGAGAGGATGTCGTAGGGCGGCGCCACGACCTTGGAGAGGTCCTTGACCTGCTTGGGGTTGTAGCGGATGCCGCGGAAGGGGAGGACAGTGGCCATGGCAGGCTCGAGCTAGGGTGGCAAAAAAAGGGGCCGCGCAAAGTGCGGCGGCCTGGGGGAGGTCTTTCAGCGCGCGGTGCTGCTCAGGGGCTTGGGGCTGGGGCCCCAGTCCACGCTGACCACGGCGATGGTGATGCTGCCGGCCAGGGCCAGCACGCCGATGGCCGCGGTGTCGCCGCCGCTCAAGCTGGGCGGAAAGTGCTTTTGGTGGATGGACTCGGCCAGGCCCACCAGGATGGCGGAGTAGAGCCCGGTGAAGGGGAGCGCGATGCAGCTGATCACCGCGAAGTCCTCGCCCGGGTCGTTGGCCTGGCTGCCGGGCAGGGCCGGCGGCTGCAGGGCTGGGGCCGGGGTGCGGCCCCAGAAGGCGTCGGTGTCGGCCGTGGGGCTGAGGCTGGCCGCGGCGGAGGCGCTCAAGGCCTGGGCCGTGCCCGTGGCCGCCGCCAGCGGGGCGGCGGCCAGGCGGGCTGAGGCGGCCAGGGCCAGGGCCAGGCAGAGGCGCCTCACCAGCGTTTGACCGAGATGTTGTTGCGCTGGGCC
>CAYXCT010000073.1:0-7897 GCA_964463435.1 uncultured bacterium
GCGATGACCACGCCCACGCCCACGTAGGCGCCCTCGCCCACCGTGGTGCGGCTGGAGACCACCGCCTCCTTGATGTCGGCGCCGGCGCCCACCTTGACGCCGTCCCACAGCACCGAGCCCACCAGCTTGCAGCCGTCGCCGACCACAGAATTGTCGCCGACGATGCAGTTGGAGAGCTGGGCATTGGGGCCGATCTGCACGTTCCTGCCCAGGATCACCGAGTCCTTGAGCTTGGCCGAGGCGTCGATGCGGCTGCCCTCGCCCATCCACACGTCCTTGCCCACCCGGCCCATGCGCGAGCCGTCCAGCTGCACCTCGACCAGGCCCTTGAGGATGTCATCGTGGGCCAGCAGGTACTCGGGCAGGGTGCCGATGTCCTTCCAGTAGCCGGTGCCGATGAAGCCGTAGAGCGGCATCCCCTTCTCCAGCATCAGCGGGAAGAGGTTCTTGCTGAAGTCGAAGTCCTTGCCCTCGGGGATGAGGTCCAGCACCTCGGGCTCCAGGATGTAGATGCCGGTGTTGATGGTGTCGCTGAAGACCTCGCCCCAGCTGGGCTTCTCCAGGAAGCGGGTGATGCGGCCTTCCTTGTCGGTGATCACCACGCCGAAGGCCAGCGGGTTCTCCACCCGGGTCAGCACCATGGTGGCCTTGGCCTTCTTCTGCTCGTGGAACTTGATGGCCGCGCTCAGGTCCAGGTCGGTCAGCACATCCGCCGAGATGACCAAAAAGCGCTTGTCGCCGATGGTCTTCTGGGCCAGCTTGACGCTGCCGGCCGTGCCCACATCGCTCTCGGCGCCCTGGTACTGCATGCTGACGCCCATGGCCTTGCCGTCGCTGAAGTGGTTGATGATGCTCTCAGGCTGGTAATAGACCAGCGAGACCATCTCCGAGATGCCGGTCTTCTTGAGCAGGTCGATGATGTGGGCCATCATGGGCCGGTTGGCCACCGGGACCATGGGCTTGGGGATGGTGCAGGTCAAGGGCCGCAGGCGCGTGCCGAAGCCGCCCGCCATGATCACGCCTTTCATCTCAGCCTCCCGTGGGGATTGCAAGAGCAGGGTTCATTTCTCGAACTGCCGGCCCAGCGCCACCATCAGCACGCTGAAGCAGGCATTGTCCACCGCCAGCCACAAGAGCCGCCAGGGCTCGCTGACAGCGGGCTGGTGGCGATAGAGCGGCCAGAGCAGGGCTTCCACCAAGAAGGGCAGCAGGGCGAAGATGAGCCCGGCGGGCAGCACCTCCTTGGGCAGGATGTGCTGGGCCAGCATCCAGAAGAGCAGGCCATAGGCCGCGCCCCACAGGGCCTGGATACCCAAAAAGCGCAGGCCCGCATCGCCCGCCAGCGCTTCCACCCGCAGGTGCGCGACCCCAGCACGGGAGAGCAGGAAGAGGATGAGATAAGCCAGGGCGCTGGCCACCACGCCCGCCACGACCCATGCCAGCGGCTTCTTCATGCCTTGACCAGCGCCTCCCTGAAGACCTTGCCCAAACGGGCCACGCCCTCGCGGATCTTGTCCTCGGGCACCGAGCAGAAGGCCATGCGCAGGCAGTTCTGGCCCTTGCCCTCCTCGGCGAAGAAGGGCGGGCCGATGACATAGGCCACCTTGGCCTCCACGGCCTTGGGGAACAGCGCCACGGTGTCGAGGCCGCCGGGAAGCTGGGGCCAGAGGAAGAAGCCGCCCTTGGGCGTGCTGAGCTGGGTGCCCTGCGGGAACTCGGCCCGCACCGCCTCCACCATCACGTCCCGCCGCTTGCTGTAGACCTCCACATAGCGCCTGGCCTGGGCCGGCATGTGCCCGCCCTTGTAGAACTCAGCGGCGATGGCCTGGGCCAGCACCGAGGCCGAGACATCCACCGTCTCCTTGGCCATGGTCATCTTGCCGATCAGGGCCGGGTCGGCCACGGCCCAGCCCAGGCGCATGCCCGGCGAGCCTATCTTGCTGAAGCTGCCCAGGTAGATGACCCGGCCGTCCGTGTCAAAGCTCTTGAGCGTGGAGAGCGGGCCCGCCGAGTAGTTGAGCTCGCCGTAGGGGTCGTCCTCCAGGATCACCAAGTCATGCCTGCGGCAGACCTCCACCAGGCGGCGGCGCGCGTCATTGGGCATGGTGCTGCCGGCCGGGTTGTGGAAGCTGG
This sequence comes from uncultured bacterium, assembly GCA_964463435.1. Taxonomy (GTDB): domain Bacteria; phylum Oederibacteriota; class JAJYGY01; order JAJYGY01; family JAJYGY01; genus CAYXCT01. The sequence goes on from CAYXCT010000073.1 coordinate 2,134, forward strand.
GCACGGTGTAGAGGAACTTGGGGCGCGGGCCCTGGTGGCGGCTGAGCCGGGCGTCCAGCTCGTCCGGGTCCAGGCCGTCCCCGCCCACCGGCACGCTGATGAAGCGGGCCCCGTAATTGCGGAAGGTGAGCAGGGCCGCCAAAAAGGCGGGCTCCTCCACCACCACAAAGTCGCCGGGGTCCAGCAGGGCGCGGGCAGCCAAGTCCAGGCCCTGCTGGCTGCCGGCGGTGATGATCACGTTCTCCAGCTTGCAAGCCACGTTCTTGCCGGCCATCTGCGCCACGATCTGCTCGCGCAGGGGCTGCCAGCCTATGGTCAGGCCATACTGCAGGGCCAGCTGGCCCTGCTCGCGGATCACCTTGTCCGACAGCTCGGCGAAGAGCTGGCGGGGGAAGATCTCCGGGTCAGGCATGCCGCCAGCGAAGCTGATGATGTCCCCCTGCTGCACCAGGCCCAGCAGGCCGCGGATGACAGAGGGCTTGAGGTTCTTGGCGTTCTGGGAGAGCAGCTGCTCGATGTTCATGGCGGGCCCAAGGAGTGAATCAACGCGCAGGGCCCTTCCTGGCGGAAGGGCCCTGCCGGAATGATCGCGCCGGATGCCGGTGCGTTTGAAGACTTAAAGGAGCGCGCCTGTAAGCCGAATTCTGTCTTCCCTGCCAGGCTCTGGCAAGCCAGCGCCTGGCAGGGGAGATGACCATTTCTCTAGGCGCCCGCTCGCGGGGGCGCTCCAGCAGCCAACCCGGGGATCTTAGCGGATGGGCCATCCTCTCCCCCTATTTGGCCTTGCTCCAGGTGGGGTTTGCCTTGCCCCCTCCCTTGCGGTCGGGGCGGTGGGCTCTTACCCCGCCGTTTCACCCTTACCCCTCAGCTCGGCGCGCTTGCGCGCGCCTCGCTCGGGGCGGTTTGTTTTCTGTTGCACTTTCCGTCATCCCCGCGGTCCCTTGCGGGATCTTTGGAGATGCCCAGCCATTAGCTGGCACCCTGCCCTATGGAGTTCGGACTTTCCTCGAAGCAGTCACCCGCCTCGCGGTCATCCGGCGCGCTCCTTTTCTTTCGCCTATTCCGCTGCCGCCGCCCGCTTGGGGTCGGCGAGCTGGCGGTCGGCCATCACCTTCTTCTTGAAATCAGGCATCTTCTCATCGCGCTGCAGGTAGGCCTTCTCCTCGCCTATGGCAACATCAGCCCGGTTGGGCGCGTTGGCGCGGTACTGCAGCTCGTTGCTGAACTCCTCAGGCCAGGGCGCGCTCTCCGTGAACAGCGGCTCGGGCAGGGAGGTGTAGACAGGCTGGGGATCAGCGGGCGGCACGGCCTCGGGCACCGGCGCGGGCTCGGCCGGGGCCTCCTTCTTGCGCAGCTTGGCCCACAGCGCCTCCACCTTCCACGCGGCCCAGTGGCCCCAAGTGCGGGTCTTGACCAGGCCCTGGTCCTTGATGGCCTTGCTGGTGGACCAGGCGATATGGCTCAGGGTGTAGCCCTGGGCCATCCAGCGGGTGGGCCACTTGGCCACCAGGTTGTTGTAGGTGCCCACCGCGGCCTTGGCGTCAGCCTCCTCCTTGCTCAGCCAGCGCTCGTGGCCGATCCAGCGGCGGCCGATGTCGCTGAGCTCGTAGTCAGCGCGGCCAGCCGGCTTGGCGCTGGCCTTCTCGAGCAGGGCCTCCACCTTGGCCAGGCGGGCCTCCAAGGCCAGGGCCAGGCCCAGGCGCTCCTGCGGGCTGGCAGCGCCCAGAAGGCGGCTGCGCAGCACCTGCGCCTGCTCAAAGGCGTCCTGGCCGCCGCGCTCGCCCAGGCGGGCCAGGGCCTTGTTGGCCTGCAGGCTCAGGTCAGCCAGGGCCTGCAGGCGGTCGCCCACCAGGCTCACCTTCTGGTCAGCCTCTGCCAGGGCCGTCTTCAGGCCGTTGCCCAGGGTCCAGCGCAGGCTAAAGTAGGCCAGCAGCAGGCCCAGGGCCAGGCCCAGCAAGATGGAAACGCCGAGACCGATCTTGCGCAGCATATCAGCTCCTATGCTCAGGTTTGAGGGTCTACCAGTTGAACTTCTCTTCAGGCAGCCGCTCCGCCTCGCCAGCCTGCGGCTTGGCCGCCGGGCGCGGGGCAGGGCGGGCCGGAGCCTGGCTCTGCGGGGCTTCAGCCTGGGGCATGGGCGCAGGGCGCTCCGCGATCACCTCGGCCGGCGCTGCCTCCACCGGGCGCTCAACCATGCGCTCCACGGGCTGCGGCGCGGGCGCGGGGCTCTCCTCGCGCAGGGCTTCTCCCGCCAGGCTCTCGGCAGGCCCGGCTTCCGGGGCCCCGCCCACTGCCTTCTGGCGGCGCTCCAGGCGCTCGCGGCGCTCGCGCGCCCTCCATTCCTTGTCCCAGCCGAAGCTGCCAGCGGCATCCGCCACCGGCTTGTCGCCAGCCTCGCCCTTGTTCCAGGTGCGATCCCAGCCGAAGCGGGCATCCACCGGCCGGCTGGTATCGCGGCTCATGGGGTCGCTCTGAAAGCGCTCGGGCTCCTTGGGCTCCCACTTCTTGCGGCCGTCCACCTGCTCCAGCAGCTGCTTCACCTCGGCCAGCTGCTTCTCGCGCTTCTTGCTGTCCTCTTCGCTGTTGCCGCTGCTGCCGCGGCCATTGCGGCCGCCATCCCGGCCATCGCCACGGCCATGGCGGCCGTTGCGACCGCCATCCCGGCCACCTTCACGGCCGCCCTCGCGGCCGCCTTCGCCGCGCTCGCGACCGCCGCGCCCCTCGCGGCCGCCCTCACGGCCTTCCCGGCCATCGCCACGGGGCTCGCGGGCCTCGGCCTGGGGCGCTGCCGCCCTGGGCTCGCGGGCCTCCTGCTTCAGCTTGCCCAGCACCCCGCCTTCGATCACTCCCTGGGCGTCCATGCGCTCGGCCACCAGGGCCAGCAGGGTCATCTCAGCCAGCAGCGCTTCGCGCAGGCTATCCAGGTCGGCCGCGCCGCCCTTGCCGTAGCGCAGGTCCAAGGCCTGGGCGATCACCTCCACCTTCAGCTCCAGCATGCGGCCAGCCTCTTCAAGCACCCTGCCGCGCTCGCGGCCCGGGCGCCGGCCGCGCAGGCGCAGGTAGCCCCTGAGGCCCGGCATCAGGTTGGCGGCGGCCATGCCCAATTGCCCGGCCAGCTCGCCGGGGCGGGCGCCCAGCAGGCGGCTGCGCCAGGTGTAGAACTTGGAGCGGAACTCGAGCTCGACCTGGCTGCGCAGGTTCTTGCGGTTGATCTGCAGGCGGCGGAAGGGGTCCTCGCCCATCAGCAGCTTGCGCATGTCGAGCATGTCGAGGAACTGGATGGGCGCGGCCTCGCTGGCCTTGCTCAGCTCATCCACGGCGAAGAAGCTGACCTGCACGCGGGGGTCGCGGTTCCAGGAGCCGGCGGCCTTGCGCAGCTTGCGGTTGGTGGCCAGGTCCAGGCGGTTGAGCACCGCCAGCAGGTTGATGTCTGAGACGCCGGGGCAGAACTCGTTGCCGGCCAGGCTGCCATGGATGAGGACACAGCTTAGGTCATTGCCAACGGCGGCGCTGAGCTCTGCGACGGCATCGTTGGCGGCGGTGTAGGGGGAGGCTTCCTTGCGGAAGATCCCCAGGAGCTTCTTGATCATGGGTTTTAGGCCCTTCTTTTACTGGCCCCTGCGGCGTGCCGGCTGCATCGGCGGCGCGGGGCGGAATGGTTTCAAGGCTCGTTCAATGGAAGAGTGTGCCCTGCTTCAAAGCATCGCCCGGCGCCTTGTGCGGCGCCCGGGGGCGGTCCAAAGCCTGGTTGGCCAGGCGGTCGGCTTCGCGGTTCTGCTCGCGGGGCACGTGCTCAGCCTGCCATCCCTGGAAGCGGGAGAGCAGGCCCAGAGCCCGTGCGTGCAGCTGTTTCATATCCGGGTGCTTGACCCGGTATTGGCCATTGACCTGGCGGATGAGGAGCTGGCTGTCCGCGCGGATGAGGATCTCCGCGGCGCCCAGCGACAGCGCCTTCTCCAAGCCCAGCAAGAGGGCCATGTATTCAGCAACATTGTTGGTGGCCACGCCCAGAGCTTCGCTCACCTCGGCCAGCACCTTTTGGGTGCCGGGCTCGGTGATCTGCGCCCCAGCCGAAGCCGGGCCGGGGTTCCCCCGGCTGGCTCCGTCGCAATGCAGCACCACCTTGCGGGTCATGCCCCCTGCCGCCGTTCCAAGCGGTCATGAGCCAGGACCTGGCGCATGACCTTCTCAAAATCGCGCAAGGCCAGCATGTTCGGGCCGTCGCTCTTGGCGTGCGAAGGGCTGGGGTGCACTTCGAAGAAATAGCCGTCCACCCCCACCGCGGCCGCGGCCCGGGCCAGAGCCGGGACGAATTCGGACCGGCCGCCAGAGGCGTGGCCGTGCCGGCTGGGCTCCTGCACGGAATGGGTGGCATCAAAGACCACCGGCAGGCCCAGCGAGCGCAGCAGGGGAAGGGCGGTGAAATCCACCACCAGGTTGTTGTAGCCGAAGAGCACCCCGCGCTCGGTGACCAGGACGCGGTGGTTTCCCGTGGCACGCACCTTGTCCACGGCCTCCTTCATGTTGAGCGGGGCCACGAACTGCCCCTTCTTGACATTGACCGGGAGGCCGGTCTCGCCGCAGGCGACCAGGAGGTCGGTCTGGCGGCAGAGGAAGGCAGGCACCTGCAAGACATCCAGGACCTCGGCCGCAGGGGCGGCCTGGCTGGGCTCATGGACGTCGGAGAGCAGGGGGACGCCGAACTTGCGCTTGATCTTGGCCAGCATGGCCAGGCCCTTCTTGAGGCCAGGCCCCCTGAATCCCTTGAGCGAAGAACGGTTGGCTTTGTCGAAGCTGGCCTTGAAGACCAGGGGCAAGCCCAATCCATCGCAGATGCACACCAACCCGGCAGCCACTTCCTCAGCCATGGCCTGGTCTTCGAGCACGCAGGGTCCAGCGATGAGAAAGGGCTTGGATGGGTTGAAGAGGAAGTCGACGGAAGGGTTCTTTGCCATGCCTCGCCAGGGGAATAGGGACAATGCTATTGATACAGCTTTGTATTATATAGAAGCCAGGCAGACGATTCAAAGGTTTTGTGAGCCGGAAAGGCGGATTTGCAGGAAGAACCTTGCGCCTGGGCTGAGCCCTGAAACAGCAAAACCGCCCCCTGCGGGCGGCTTTGCTGTGGATTTGTTGGCAATCAGGGGCAAGCTGTGGATAGGCCGGGCTACGCCTTGTCAGATTCCGCCTTCTTGCAGGCCGCCTCGCTGGCCTGATGCCGCTTCAGGCTGGCCCGCACAAAGTCGCGGAACAGGGGATGGCTGCGGGTGGGCTTGCTCTTGAACTCCGGGTGGAACTGCACCCCCACCATCCAAGGGTGCCCCTTGAGCTCCAGCATCTCCACCAGCTGGCCATTGGGCGAGGTGCCGGCGATCTGCATGCCGTTCTCGGCGAACTCCTCGCGGTAGAGGTTGTTGAATTCATACCGGTGCCGGTGCCGCTCAAAGATGACCTTCTCAGCATAGGCCTTGGAAGAGAGCGTGCCCTGGGCCAGGCGGCAGGGATAAGCGCCCAGGCGCATGGTGCCGCCCATGTCCTTGACCCCCTTCTGCTCAGCCAGCAGGCTGATGACCGGGTGCGCGGTCTCGGGCTCGAACTCGGTGGAATCAGCGCTCTTCTTGCGCAGCACGTTGCGGGCGAACTCGATGGCCATGGTCTGCATGCCCAGGCAGATGCCGAAGTAGGGCAGCTTGTTCTCGCGGGCCCAGCGGATGGCCTGGATCTTGCCCTCGATGCCGCGCTTGCCAAAGCCCCCCGGCACCAG
>CAYXCT010000073.1:7997-9616 GCA_964463435.1 uncultured bacterium
GGATGGCCTGGATCTTGCCCTCGATGCCGCGCTTGCCAAAGCCCCCCGGCACCAGCAGGCCGTCCACGCCCTTGAGCACCTTGGCCGGCCCCTCCTTCTCGAAGCGCACGGCGTCCACCCACTGGATGTCGACCCCGCAGTCGTTGGCGATGCCGCCGTGGATGAGGGCCTCTTGGATGCTCTTGTAGGCGTCGCGCACCTCGGTGTACTTGCCCACCACGGCGATGGTGGCCTTCTGGTGCGGGTGGGTGACCTTGCGCACGATGCGCTCCCAGTCGCGCAGGTCGCTCTCCCTCATCTTCAAGCCCAGCAGGCGGCCCACGGTGCGGTCCAGGCCCTGCTCGCGCAGCATGAGCGGCATCTCGTAGATGGTCTCCACATCGCGGTCCTCGATGACCGCGTCCTCCTCCACGTTGCAGAAGAGGGCTATCTTCTGGCGCGTGTCGCTGAAGAACTCGCGCTCGGTGCGGCAGATGATGACATCCGGCTGGATGCCGATGGAGAGCATCTCGCTGACCGAGTGCTGGGTGGGCTTGGTCTTCAGCTCGCCGGCGCTGGCCAGGTAGGGCACCAGGGTGAGGTGCATGTAGAGGGTGTTCTCGCGGCCCACGTCGCGCCGCAGCTGGCGGATGGCCTCCAAGAAGGGCAGGCTTTCGATGTCGCCGACGGTGCCGCCGATCTCCACGATGACCACGTCCACGGCCCGCTCCTTGCTGGCCGTCTTTATCCTCTCCTTGATCTCGTTGGTGATGTGGGGCACCACCTGCACGGTCTTGCCCAGGTAGTCGCCCTGGCGCTCCTTGGTGATGACCGCATGGTAGATCTTGCCCGTGGTGTGGTTGCTGTTCTTGGTCAGGATGGCATTGGTGAAGCGCTCGTAATGCCCCAGGTCCAGGTCGGTCTCAGCCCCGTCCTCGGTGACATACACCTCGCCATGCTGGTAGGGGCTCATGGTGCCGGGGTCGACGTTGATGTAGGGGTCGAGCTTCATCAGGGAGACCTTCAGGCCCCGGCTCTCGAGCAGGCAGCCCAGCCCGCTGGCGATCACCCCCTTGCCCAGGGATGCGACCACGCCTCCGGTCACGAAGATGTATTTGGTGGGCATTCAGCTTCCCCCTTTGGGCCTCAAAAGGCCGGTAAAAACAAAAAAGCCACGCGGAGAACCGGGTGAAATGAACCGGTGCTCGGCGTGGCTCCCGAGCGCCTGGCGTGCGCTTGCGCACTCGGGATTTCCTTATACATCATCCGGCCAGGGCTGGCAAGGGGCCGCGCTAAGAAGGCCAAAGATTGCCAGAAAAGGGCCTGAAAACGGGGGGGTGGCTGAACCAGGGGCTTGGCTGGGACGGAAAAGACTCGCTTACAAAAAATGCTCCGCCGAGATGCCAAACACCTTGGACAAGGCCTTTGCGTACCCTTTGCTTATGGCGCGCCGATTGTGCTCCCAATCTGAGATGCGGGCCGGAGAAACACCGCCCAGCTTCTGCCCCAGGGCCTTTTGCGACATGGCCGTGGCTTCACGCATGCCAGAGAGCCAAGAGCCCGGGGTCTGGCTAGCCTCAAACTTTTTATACTCCTCAGTTTGAAATACATCCACCAGCTCATCATCCCCGGGCTCAGGG
>CAYXCT010000074.1:0-9595 GCA_964463435.1 uncultured bacterium
GCCACCGCCCGTGGGCGTGGAGGTGCTGGTCGCGCTGCCACCGCCCGTGGGCGTGGAGGTGCTGGTCGCGCTGCCACCGCCCGTGGGCGTGAAGGTGCTGGTCGCGCTGCCACCGCCCGTGGGCGTGAAGGTGGGGCTGCCGCCAGCGCATGCAATGCTGTTGGTGATGGTGTCCGTGTCGAGCGTGACCAAACCGCCCTCAGCCAAGACCCTGCCAGTGACCGCGGCATTGGCGCCCGCAGTGATCGCGCCCGCTGCCAGGATTGTCCCCGAGAAGCTGCTGCTTGCGCCCAAAGTGGCATCGCTGCCGATCACCCAGAAGACATTCTTGGCCAGCGCGCCATTGGTCAGCGAGATGATGCTGCTGGCGCCAGTGGTCATCGCGGCTGTGGTCTGGAAAATAAAGACCGAGCTGGTGTCCCCGTTGCCGTCCAGGGTGAGAGTGGCGGCCGCGGCCAGTGTGTAGGCCCCCGACAACGAGCTGTAGACGCCCGGGTAGATCGTGCCATCCCCATCCAGCGCGCCGCCGATGGTGCTGCCTGGCCGCGTCGACCCGTCCCCATACGCTGCGGTCAGGCCGCTCTGCGCGGCGGAAGAGGAGGCATCAGCTCCGTGGTCGCTGCCGCCGCTGATGATCAGAGACCCCGTGCCGCTCTCCGATGCCGTGGGATAGCTGCCCACATTCCCGGTGATGTTGCTGGTGCCGTTCCTGACGATCCCCGCCGCGCCTAGCACCGCGAAACTGCAGGCTCCCTGCAGATCCAGGGCCGCAACGCTAGACCCTGGGGTCTGCGTTGGGGAAGGCGTGGGACTGGCCGTGTCCGAGGCAGCCATGGCCCGACCCGTGGCCCCGGCAAGGAGGGCAAGCAGCGCAAGAACGACATAGGGATGCTTCTTCATGATGAGGGCTCCAAAAATGCGTGTGAGAAACAAACCGGTCGTGATGCGGATGGCTTGGGCTAGCGCTGGCTATGCACAGGGCTTTGAGGACTTTGAGGGCTTTGAAGATTTTGAGGGCTCTGCAGGCCCCAGGCCGCGCTGACGCCTGCATTGGATGCGGGCGTGCCACTAGTGCTCGAGAAACTGCCGGAGGTGCCGCTGAGGCTCTCATGGGACGCGCGAAATCTCTTGTGGTGTCTGAAAGCCTTAGGCGTCCCGGTAAGGCCCTGGGCTGAGCCTGCGGTGGCGCTGAGGACGCGCGCGGAACCTGCCGTGCCAGTGGAGCTCCCGTAAGCCACCTGCGGGCCCATGACTCCGCCGTAGGATACGGCCCCATTGGACGCCACGCTGGCTGTGGGCGAGACGGTGGCGCTGGCGTTTAGGCCGGGCAAGCTGGTAACTACTGGAGGCCCCGCGGGCTGCCCCTCCGGGCTTGCAGGAGCCATGGGACTCAGTTCGCCCGTGTCAGCCAGCATATGGATGGCGGCGCCTGCGACAATGGCTAGCAGCGCAAAATAGGTCAACAAATACTTGTTCATGGTGGGATCTCCCTAGAATGTCATGCCATGCGAAAATCAAGCCATGCCTGTGGTCAGCTCAGCTAGCGCAGCCAGATCCGAAAGACGTTCTCGGCCGAAGCCACTTGCGAGCCGCCCGCGGCCAAGCTCGTGACCTTGGCTCCAGGCATCTTTTCCAACATATAGGCGCGCACCAAGCCCGAGCGGGCATCCCCTATCCTTTTCGCCTCAGACCCATTGTTCAGGGCATTCAAATGATTGGCGAGCACGGCATAGCCATTCACATGCAGGGAGGCGCCAGCCTTCCCGGTCACCTGGATTAGCGCCTGATACAAGCGCTGCCGAGCCGCCAGGGTGAGCACCTCTTCTGGCTGGCCAGGGATGGCCTGCTTGAAGTCGGCGTCTGTGAGCGCCAAGGTTGGGTTGATGTCCTTCATTGCCGAAAGCGCGGCTGCGGGCTTGGCCGTTCTGCCCACAGAGGCTGTCCCGGTCACCGGCTTGCCAGCCCCGTCGCCAAAGCCATAGGTCAAGCTGAGCCGCTGCGTATTGCCAATGCCGGCCAGGGGCACAAAGGCGTAGTCGAGGCTGAGCCGGCGGAGCATGAGCCCGCCGCCAAAGGACCAGCCCTCCAGATCGCCTGCGGTCCCAGCAGTAGGAACATTGAACGCATAGCCGGCGCGCAGCGACAGGAGGTGGTAAAGCGTATGCTCCACGCCCAGGTGCACGCTGTTGGCATCACCGGTCAGGGCCTCCCCTGAGAGCGCGAACAGCCATTGATAGTCATCGCCCTTGCCAAGATAGGAGGAGAGGCCAGCCCGCAAGCCCTGCGACAGCTGCTGGCCATCAACGCTCGGCCCAAGGTTGCTGTAGGCGGCGCCAACGCTGAGCAGCGGGCAGAGGCTCCACAGCACGCCCGCATCCCCCGCAAACGCGTTCAGGTCGGCATCGGCCAGCTCTTGGCGGTTTGCCTTGACCGCCAAGCCCAGGGAGAAGCCAAGCGGGGCTCTGATGCCCCAGCCCAAGCTCGCGCCATAGGACCGCGCCGAGTAGTCCCCGGTCCCAGCGCCCAGCGAATCGTGGCCGTCAAAGGTGCCATCATCCTCATAATTCACGGACAAGCCCAAGCCATTGCCATAACCCAGCGGCACGCCGAGCACAGCAATCTCCTGGGTGGACCCCACCAAACCCGACTCATGATGCAGCGCCAGCTCCGGCCCCTGCAGCAGGGCAAGCCCGGCCGGATTCCAAAGCAGCGCCGCCGAGCCTTCAGCGATGCCCACATAGGTTGAGCCCATGGCGATGGCCCGCGCAGACCCCGATTCCTGGATGGAGGGGAAGGCGAAGCCTGCCCCTGGCAGCTGGTCTGCCGCCGCCCTAAGGCCTGCAGGAGAGAAAATTCCCAGCAACATCCATACAAGCACTCGCTTCGTCATACTGCCTCTTTGGTTGATGGTCGAATCCCCGAAACCGCACGGCCGCCCGCGTCGACCGGTCAATATTTCTCCGTGAGCGCATCGCGCGTGGTGGTGTGCGGGATGAAGCGGGGAGTCTCCGCGGCCTTCTTCACGGCATCGCCTATCTCTTCCTGCGTGTTGTTGGCGCTGAATTTCAGGTCCTGGCCGATCTCGATCTCGTCAGGATCGCTGATCTGGTCCCGATTCACCTTGAAGATCAGCGGCCAGTAGAAAGAATCCCCAAGCACGACAGTCATTCCCGAGATCTTCCAAAGGCTGTCTCCCTTTTTGACCACATACATGGTCCAAGCTTCAGGGAGGGCCACCGGCATTGGGCGCGCAGCCTCAGGCGAAGGCGCGGGAGTGGGCGTGAGGGCCGGCGTGGGCGCGGGCAAGGCCGTCTTGGTCTTGGCCGGCGTGGGCGCAGGCTTGCACGCGGCCTCACCAAAATCATAGGTCAAGCTGACCCGCTGGGTGCTGCCCAGGTCAGCCAGTGGCACGAATGCGTAGTCGATGCTGAGGCCATGCTTGATGATGAGCCCGCCGCCGAAAGTCCAGCCTAAGAGGCTGCCCGCGGTCCCGGGAGAGGAGACATCAAAGGCATAGCCCGCGCGCAGCGCCAAAAGATGGTAGAGGGTGTTCTCCACGCCCAAATGCACGCTGTCTGTGCTGCGGGTCAGGGCCTCTCCCGACAGGGCGAACAGCCACTGGTAGTCCGCGCACTTCCCCAGATAGGAGGAAACGCCTGCCCTGAAGCCCTGCGCGAGCTGCTCCCCGTTCACCGCCGGCCCAAGATTGGTGTAGGCGGCGCCCACGCTGAGCAGCGGGGAGCGGCTCCACAGCACGCCAGCGTCCCCCGCGAATGCGTTCAAGTCAGTGCTGGCCATCTCTTGGCGGTTGGCTTTGACCGCCAAGCCCACGGAAAAGCCCAGCGGGGCCCGGATGCCCCATCCCAGGCTGGCGCCATAGGCCCGGGCCGAATAATCCCCGGTGCCGGCCCCCGTTGAATCATGGCCGTCAAAAGTGCCGTCATCCTCATAGTTCACGGACAAGCCCAAGCCATTGCCATAACCCAGCGGCACGCCGAGCACAGCGATCTCCTGGGTGGCCCCGACCAGCCCAGATTCATGATGCAGGGCCAGCTCCGGGTCTTGCAGCAAGGCCAGACCGGCCGGATTCCAAAGGAGCGAGGCCGAGCCTTCAGCGATGCCGACATAGGTCGAGCCCATGGCGATGGCGCGGGCCGAGCCTGCCTCTTGTATGGAGGGAAAAGCGAAGCCTGCCGCGGAAAGCAGGTCCTCGGCCGCCCTAAGGCCTGCCGGGAATAGGATGCCAAGGATTAGCCATATCAGAACTCGCTTCGTCATACTGCCTCTTTGGTGGATGACCTATCTCAGGGAACCTTACAGCTATAAGCGACAAGCCCGGCGTTTATTCCCCGCCGCAAAAACAAGAGCCGCTCCGCCAAAGCGGCTCGGCTCGGAAAGGAATAAACCCACCCTCAAAAGCCTAATGGGCAGGGCACCCCATGGATGGGCCGCCCTCCCCTTTCGCGAACGCTGAGAGAGTGCCATGGCTAACTTCAAAACGCTGCTGCTGCTGTGCATAACAGGCGCCCTAGTCTATGGGAGCGTGCTCCTGTATCTGGTCCGGCTGGATCCCTTGACGATGGACAGAAAAAGCCAGCTGCAGTCTCTGCTGATGCCCAAATGATCCACATGCCGCGCGGAAAAGCTTCGCGGAGAGCGCAGGCTGCTTTGGGCGTGGCTGGGCAATTCCCCCTCGCTCAACGCAGATGCTTAGGAGAAGCCGGGTCATCCAGCCAATAGCCCTGCAGATTGTAATGCTGATGCAGCCCCTTCTCGTAGTCCCTCGTCAGGGAACTCTCGACATATTCCGGGGCTTGCTTGATGGTCTCACGGTGAAGATTGATGAAGACCTTGGACTCAGCCCAGCTGACGCGCTCTATCCACTTTGGCGAGATCAGCACCTTCTTGCCCACCCACCAGTTGCGCGTGTTGATGACTAAGTAGCGGATGGCCCAGGTGTCATCATCGATGATGAAATCTTCCACGTGGCCGACTTCGCCATCCAAAGCCTGGATGTGGTGCCCCGTCACGTCATGCGTGCTCCGCAAATGGGGGTCCCAGCCCTTCCCTGTGCTGGCGGCCTGCCTCCACTTCGAGCTGTCGGGCGTGATCCCCGGCTCCCAGCCCCACATGTAGGGTCCGTACCAATACATCGGCCATCCATAATACCCATAATATTTCTCCTCGAACTGCCGCGACACGGGCGTGTGGCTCTCCAAGGAAGGGCTGCCCTCAATCTGCTGCTTGGTGAGATGGACGGAGAGGGTCCCATCCGCGATGTTGAGAGCGGCCAGAGCATAGGGCGAGATAAGCACCTGCCTGCCTGTGAGCCAGTTCCCCGTGTCGGCGACTAGGTAGCGGACCGCCCAATGCCGGTCGTCAAAGTAGAACTCGCTGATCTCTCCGATCTCTCCATCAAGGCTCTTTAGCTTGTAGCCTTTCAGCGTCTTGGCTTTGTTCAGCATGTTTATCCTCAGGTGGGAAGGTGAGCCCGTGCGCCCCGAATCGGAGCACCCGGCAAACCAAGCGTGCAATCATCAGCTCTTCGTCCGCATGGGCCACATGCACTGAAACGCGGCTAGGCGGCATTGGCCTCCAGGCTGGCAAGGCCCTCAGTGTGGCCTCCCTGCCTTCCCCTTCTCAATCTCCTTGTTCTCCTTGGAGATCCATTTCCAGGCCTGCAGGCAGCCGATTGCGATGCCGGCCGCCATCAGTGACAAGGTCCAGACATGCCCGCCAGGATGGTCGAAGTCAAGCCAGAGCCCGACCACGATGCCAAACAGCATGGGGAGCGCCACGGACCAGCCGAAGAGCCCGAGCATGCCCAGGCCAGCCCAATAATCTTGGGCAGCCGCATGGCGCGCCTTGAGCTTGCGCAGGGCCTCAACCGTGGCTTGCCAGGCCACGGGCGCTTTTTTCTTGAATGGTGCCATGGGCTTGTCATCCATGGCTGCCATCCTTTTTGGACTTTTCACTGGGCGGCCGGTCGCCGGAAATGCCTTCATAGATCTCCTCCTGCTCAAGGAGCGCTTCGTCCCCTGGGGAATCCGCGGTCGGCTCGGATCCAGCGACATCTGCCACTTCCGACTCATCCTTTTCCGGGTCCAATCTCTCCAGGCCCACGAGCTCGACCTCGCCCATGGCGCCTGAAGCGCGGCCTTGGGGGGCATCTTTGCGCTTGTTCCTCACTTTTTTCATGGGCGGCTCATCCTATAAATGGCCAAGCGCTTTTTGCGCGCCCAAAGCTGGCCTGCATCATCGATTTTCTCCGGGCCCATTTGTCCACCCCTGGCAAAGACGCTTTTGAAAGGATCTCACTTTGCTAAGGCGGCGATGGGGGCTATTTATTCCAAGCAGGCAGCAAGTCGCCACGGCCCCGGATGGAATAAAGCGCGGGGGCGGAGCCATTGTTCTATGGCGGCGCCAAATGCCGCGCCCCGTGAAGCAAGAAGGCCTCCCTGTTGAGGGAGGCCTTCTCAAATGCGCAGCAATATTTTCCAAGGAGCAAACCATGCCTTATTCAAAAGAAAAGATCCAAGCAGTGCTCTCAGCGGCCGAGGCCGCGCTCGCCGAAGGCGTGGCGCGGGTGGCGCTCTTTGACAATGCCGAAGATTTCAAGCGTTCCCTGCTCCAAGCGCTGGACGTGCATGCGGGATTCTCGGATAAAACCCGCCTTTTGCATGCGCACGCGATGGCCGCGCCCCCTTCAAAGAGCAGCCAAGTGCCGCGCCAAGTGGTGCCCTCGGGCCGCATGCAAGCGCCCCGCTGCGACAAAGGGACTCCGGCCGGCAAGCGCTCTAAGCGGTCTTGAAAAACGCCTTTTGCAGGTCAATGGCTTGCTTGAGCTTCTTCAAGTCCAGGGGCCGCTCCAAGTAATCCACAGCCCCATTCTTCATGGCCTCGACTGCTTCCAGGATGCTGGGCTGATTCGCCATCACAATCACCGCCGCGCTCGGATGCTCAAGCAAGAGCTCAGGGAGCAGGGTCAAGCCGCTATCGCCCTTGAGCTGGTTGCTGAGCAGGATCAGGTCCGGCTGAAATTGGCGGGTCTTCTCCACGGCATCCGCGGCCGTCACCGCCCTCAGGATGAAGTGGCCCTCGATCTTGAAGAACTCCTCCAAAAAGCTGGCAAAGGAAGCTTCGTTATCGACGACCAAAGTGGTGAAGAAGTTGTTCTTGCGGCTGCCTGGAGGATCTGCCTTCACATTGTTCGCCGCGTGGACCCCGTCTCTTTGCATGATTCAACCCCTATCGGAATTATGTTGCGTGCTCAAGCCGAATCCCGACTCTCAAACGCTCTCATAAGTAAGCTGCCAAAGGGCTCAATTATTCCTAAAACCAAAATTACCCGGTGCATTCTTCAAGAAACTGGCCTTGGGGCCGCGCAAGAGCGCCTAGGAGCTGTTGGAATCCCTCACCGGAGCCTCTGCCTTCTCTTGCGGATTTTTCGCGAGCTCCCGGATCTGGTCCCTGGCCCTGGCCAGGCGCGACATGACCGTTCCCAAGGGGATCTGCAGAGCTTGGCTGATCTTGATGTAGCTCATGCCCTGCACATTCCTGAGGTTGATGATCTCACGGCTGACGGGGTTGAGCAGCGTGATTAGCTCGCGCAGCACGGCCAGCCTCTCCTGCTTGGCGACCTCAAGGTCCTGGTTCTGGAGGCGCTCCGAGGCCATGCGCCGCATGAACAGCTCCAGGTCCTCTTCCAAGGTGACCAGCATGCGGCTGCGCTTGTGCAGGCGGGCGTAGCACAGGTGCAGACAGATCTGGCGCAGCCAAGCATAGATAGGGGCTTTAAAGACATAATCCTTGAGCTTGGGCAGCGCGATGATGAAGGTGTCTTGAACGATGTCCTCGGCTTCAGAGTCTTGGCCGCCCAAAAAATACATGCTGGCCCGGTAGAGCCTGGGCCGGTACAGCCTGAAGAATCTCTCCTCTGCCAAGTGGTCACCAGCGATGACCTTTCCCACTAGAGCTTCCTCTGTTTCATCCAATTCGCTCAACTGTCACGCTCAAATTCCTTGGGGGTCAATCCTTGAGACTCGTTGACTATTCCCTCTAATCTATATCTCCCTAAATTTAGTTTTATTCCACAAAAAAAGGGTCTCCATCCTCCTTGGCCGCCCCCATCACCACCTTTAAAAGGTGGGGTTTTCCGTCTCGCGCAACGGGCAATCTTGGGGCGCCGTGGCTCGGGCGAGCCACCCCATCCAGCGCAAGCTCTTTGATGCCTCTCGAGACCCCATCGGGATTGGTCACCTGTATCTTCCAGGCCACCCCCTTCACGTTGAGCTGAAGCTCAAAACCCGGCCAGTGCGGCGGGATGCAGGGATCGATGCTGATGGAATCTCCATGCAGCGTGAGGCCCAGGATGAATTCCACCCCGGCCCGCACCATCCAGGCAGCCGAGCCTGTGTACCAGCTCCAACCGCCGCGGCCGACATGCGGCGCCTGGGAATAGATGTCCCCTGCCATCACATAAGGCTCTATCTTGTAGCGCTGCATGCCGGCTCTCGTACCTGCCAAGGCTGCCGGGTTCAAGCTGGCGAAGAGCTCCAGCGCCTTGCCACCCTCGCCCAGCTGGGCAAATGCCGCCACGCTCCATGCCGCGGCATGGTTGTACTGGCCCCCATTCTCCCGGATGCCTGGCAGATAGCCCATGATGTAGCCTGGGCTGGGATCGGCCTTGTCGAAGGGCGGTGTGAGCATGACTTGCAGCCGGTCGCTCCTCTTCCACAGGTACTCCTCCAGGGCGGCCATGGCTCTCGCCGCGCGCGCCGGCTGCGCCGCATGGGAGAGCACCGCCCAGGACTGGGCGATGGAGTCGATGCGGCATTCTGCCAGGCCCGCGGAGCCCAGGGCGCTCCCATCATCAAAGAATGCCCGCCGGTACCAATCGCCGTCCCAGCCCTGGCTCTCTGCCGCCGCGGCGATGGAATCTGCCTTTTCCTGCCACTTCAGCGCTCGGCCGCCCTCGCCGCGCGCGCGGGCCATGCCGGCAAAGCCCCTCAAATTGGCCACCAGGAACCAAGCCAGCCAGACGCTCTCGCCCTTGCCGCCCGCGCCCACCTTGTTCATGCCATCGTTCCAGTCCCCGCCGCCCATCAAGGGCAAGCCATGGCTCCCGGTCTTGAGGCTGAAATCAAGGATGCGGGCGCAATGCTCATAGAGCGTGGCCGATTCTTTGCCCGCCACGGGCACGAAATAGCGGTCCTCCTCGCCCGGCTCCAGCAAGGGGCCGGTGAGGAATGGGACCTGCTCATCCAATACGGCCGCGTCACCGCTGGCTTCGGCATAATAGGCCACGGCGTAGGGCAGCCAAAGGCGGTCATCCGTGATGCGAGTGCGCACGCCAGCGCCAGTGGGCGGATGCCACCAGTGCAGCACATCGCCCTCCTCGAATCCCTTGCCCGCAGCCCTCAGCAGATGGGCCCGCGTGATCTCAGGGCGCGCCAGCGTGAGGGCCATCACATCCTGCAGTTGGTCCCTGAAGCCGTAGGCGCCACCGCACTGGTAGAGCGCCGTCCGCGCCCAGATCCTGCAGCTGAGGGTCTGGTAGGGCAGCCAGCGGTTGAGCATCAGGTCCATGGCCCGG
>CAYXCT010000075.1:0-9486 GCA_964463435.1 uncultured bacterium
CGCCTTGGACCGGGCGCTGGCCCGCTTTCCGGGCGCCAGCCTGGAGGGCCTGGCTGAGCCCTCCGGCCCCATGCCCCTGCTGGTGCTGGAGGGCCGGCCGCGCCTGCTGCTGGTGGAGAACAGCTCGAGCATCTCGCCGCTCTCCAAGGCCCTGGCGCCTTGGGGCCTTGAGCCGCGGCTGGTCAGCTTCAGCGATGTGGAGCGCGCCCCGCAGGCCCTGCTCGACCCCCAGCAGGCTGACCTGGCGGCCTTCAGCTCGCCGGGCTGGTGGGATGACTTTGCCAACCCGCCCAGCGGCCCCTCGCGCATGAAGGAGCCGGTGGTCAAGGCGCTGCAGGCCTTCGTGGCCCGGGGCGGCAGCGCCCTCTTCACGGACCTCGCGCAATGGGACCTGCTGAAAGCCTGGCCGGGCTCGGTGCGCCTGGCTCCCTTGGGCCCCTACAAGGCCAGCAAGTTCAAGGCCCTGGGCAGGCTCAAGGGCGGCAAGCTGGCGCTGGCGCCCTTTGGCGTGGCGGCCGACCGGCTGGGCTTTGCGGCCCAGTCCATCACCCTGCTGGCCCAGGCCAAGTTCAGCTATGGCTCCGGCAAGCCCCGCCTGGTGGCGGCCTCCTATGCCATGGCCGGGCTGGCCGGCGGCAAGGGCCTGGTCTTTGGGCAGGCGCTGCATCCTTTTGAGCAGGATGATGAGGCGGCTTTCACGGCCCGCCGCCTCTTCCTGAACATGCTGCTGGCCTCCATGGCCGCGCGCAGCCGCCTCTGGGATGGGGCGGCCATGAAGCCGGCTCTGCCGGCCACGGCGCTGGCCAGCCCCAGCGAGAGCCCCACGCCCGCGGGCAGCCCCACCAGCACCCTCAGCCCCAGCCCATCTGCTTCGCCCAGCGGGTCGCGCACTGGCACGGCCACCGGCACAGCCGCCAGGACCGCCACCCTGAGCGCCACCGCCAGCGCGACGCTGAGCCCCACCCCGCGGCCCACCCCCAGGCCCGCGCCGCGCCCGGCCCAAGCGCCGCCCACCCCGCTGCCCCGGCCCAGCGCGACCAGCACCGCCACCCGCAGCTTCACGGCCACGCTTTTGCCGACCCGCGCTGCTGCCAGGGCCTGGCTGCCGCCCTTGCCGCCCACGGCCACTGCCCTGCCCACGCCCCGCCGCGCGCCAAAGCCCAGGCCTAGGCTCAAGGCGCGGGCTGGCCAGGCGCGCCAGCGCCCCCTGCGCGCTGCTACGCCCAGCTCCACCGCCACCCCCACGCCAGCGCCCCTGCTCCTGCCCAGCAGCATCACGCCGGGCATCCCGCGCAACGCCCTGTCCGGCTTGCACAGCGCGCCAGAGCCCTTCACCAGCGGCGGCGCCTACCTGTACTTCAGCCTCAAGGCCCCGGCCATGGTGGTGGCCCGCGTCTATGCCGCATCCGGCGGGGCGGCCTTGCGCGAGATCAGGGCCCAGGATTGGATGCTGGGCAGCGCCCAGGTCTTCTATGACGGCCGGGATGCCAAAGGGGAGCTGCTCGCCACGGGCCTCTACTACTGGGAGGTGGAAGCCAGGTTCCAGGATGGCCACTTGGAGCGGCGCTACGCCACCTTCACCCGGCGCTGAGCCGGCTTAGGCCTCGCCAGAGGGCCTGGCATCTGGTATCATCAGGCATCATCCACGGAGGTCCCTGTGCGCAAAGTCTTGGTCATCCATGGCCCCAATCTCAACATCCTGGGCCAGCGCGAGCCTGAGATCTACGGCCCCGCCACCCTTGATGCCATCAACCAGGGCTTGGCCAGCCTGGCCCAGCAGCTGGGCGTGGACCTCAAGGTGGTGCAGTCCAACCATGAGGGCGAGATCGTCACCGCCATCCAGCAGGCCATGACCTGGGCTGAGGTGCTGGTGATCAACCCGGCCGCCTACACTCACACCTCGGTGGCCATCCGCGATGCCATCGCCGGCGCTGGCATCCCCACCATTGAGGTGCATTTGAGCAACATCTACGCGCGCGAGCAGTTCCGCCAGCATTCCCTGGTGGCGCCGGTCTGCGTGGGCCAGATCTCCGGCTTTGGGGTCCGCAGCTACGGCATGGCCTTGCGCGCCGCCGCGGAGCTCGAGCTCAAGCCCAAGGCTTGACCGTGGCTGGCATGAAAGCCCAGGCCCCAGCACTGCCGCGCATGGCAGGGCTGGGGCTTTTGCTTTTGGCCCTGGCTGGCTTGGGCTCCTTCCCCAGCACGGCGAACCCGCTGGCCCAGGCTTGGAGCCTGGCCGCGCTGGCTAGCGCCGTGGCGCTGAGCCTGGCGCGGCCCATGCGGCCCCAGCTGCTGGGCGCTGGGTGGCTGCTGCTGGGCTTGCCGCTGCTGCTGGCCCTGCCCGGCGCCGGCTTTGCCGGCCTGGCGGGCTTTGGCGCCCTGGCCTGGGCCCTGGCCGCGCTCTACCTGGGGCAATGGCTCTCGGCCGAGGGCCTGCTGCCCGCCCTGGCCCTGGCAGCGGTGCCATTCCTGCTGGCTCAAGCAGCGCTTTGCGCGGCGCAGGCCTGGCTCTGGCTGCCGGCCGCGGCGCGCGACCTCTCAGAGCCCGCGGCCGCGGCCATCGCCGCCAGGGGCCGCGCCTTTGGGAGCTTCGCGGAGCCCAACCTGCTGGCCGCTTTCTGCATCCTCTTCGCCCCGCTGCTGCTGGCCTTGGCGCTGGCAGGGCAGGGGGCTGCGCGGCGCATCGCAGCCTGGCTGGGCCTGCTGGCGGCTGGCGCCTGCCTTGGGCTGGCCAAGCCCCTGGCCGGCCTGGCCGGGCTCGGCTTGGGCTTGGCCTATCTCGCCTGGGCCATGCGCCGGCAAGCGCTTGGCAAGATCTTCGCAGCCGGCTCCCTGCTTGGCCTGCTCGGGCTGTTTGCCGCCCTGGCCCAGCGCAGCGCAGCCGGCTCCCTCTTCTGGCAGGACCATCTGCCCATCTGGAAGGCGGCCTGGGCCGCCTTCTCAGAGCGCCCCTGGCTTGGCTCAGGGGGCGGGCTCTTGGCCCAAGAAGCCTTCAGGTCCGCCTGTGGCCAGGTGCCAGGCGCCTATGGCCTGTATGCCCACAACCTCTTCTTGAGCATCCTGGTCAGCCATGGCTTGCTGGGCCTGCTGGGCATGGCCTTGTGGGCTGCCCTGGTGGCGGCGCGCCTGCTCAAGGGCGCTGGCCGCAAGCCCCTGCTGTGGCACGCTGGCCTGGCTGGCCTGCTGGGCCTGCTCGCCCAGTCGCTCACAGACATACCCCTGGAATTCATCGAGATCTGGGCGCCCGCCCTTGTCATCTTGGGAGCCCTGCTGGGCCCGGCCCATCCAGGGCTGGGGCTTGAGCAGGGCAGGGAGCCTGCTCAAGGCGCTTTGCCTATCCGGCCCTGGCTCTTGGCTCTCCTGGCCCTCTTTGTGCTGTTCTTCCGCGGCGGCTTGATGCCCTGGCAGCCGCTGGCAGCCTGGGCAGGGCTGGCCCTCATCCTCCTGCCATGCAGCGCCAGCATCCGCCTGCCTGGCGATGCCATGGAGCGCCTTGGCCTCTGGGGCTTGGCCTGGCTCTTGGCTGGCGCCTTGCTCGGCATCAACCCGGCCCTGAGCTTGCAGGCCTTTGGCGCGCTGGCAGGGGCCTATGCGCTCTGGGCAGTGCTGCGCCGGGCCGCGCCCTCAGATGCTGGCACCGCGCTGGCCGCTGCTGCCTGGCTGGGCCTGGCAGCGGCCTTGGCAGCCCTGGCGCTCAGCTTCTGGCTGCCCGGTCATGGCCGGCCCTGGGGCGAGGCCTTCCGCCTGGCCGGGGTGCGCGCGCTGTTCCCCAATGCTGACCTGCTGGCCGGGTATCTTGCCAGCACCTTGCCCCTGTTCTTCATCGCGCCATCTCCGCGCTGGCGCCGCCTGGCCCTGCCCGCGGCGGTGCTCGCTTGCATTGCCCTGGCGCTATGCCAGTCCCGCGGCGCCTTGCTGGCCGTGGCGGTGGCGGCCATGGTGCATGCCTTGCGCCAGGCGCCGGGCCGGGCGCGCTGGCTGCTGCCTGGGCTGGCTGCGCTGGCCCTGGCGCTGGCCCTGGCGTGGGCTGGCATGGGCGGGGCGCTGGCTTCAAAGCTGGCGCCCGGGGCTGAGGCTCAAGCTGGCGCCGACCCTCTGCGCAACGCCCGCTTGGCCTTCTGGAAGGCAAGCGCTGGCTCAGCCCTGGCCCAGGCGCCGCTCGGCTCGGGCTTGGGCACCTTTGGCCAGGCCATTGAGCAGCAGCCGCTGCCGCGCCCCCTGGCGCCAGACAACCGCATCGCCCGCTTCGGCATGCGGCTGGAGCATGCCCATCAGGAGCTGCTGGAATGGGCGGTGGAGGCCGGGCTTCCCGGCCTGCTCATCTTGCTGGGCCTGCTTGCCATGGCCCTGCTCTGGCTACGCCAGGCATTGCCCCAGCCCGCGCAAGAGGCGGCCTTGGCCGGCTTGACCTGCCAGGCCATGTTTGATTTCAACCTGCACTGCCTACCGCTGCTGCTGCTGGCGATGATGCTGGCCGCGTCCCTGTTCCCGCTCAAGAGCGCCGCTGGGCGCCCGGCAGGCCAGGGCAGCGGGGCCAGGGCGCAGGCCGTGGCCATGGGCCTGGCCCTGCTGCTGGGATTGGCCGCCGCGGCGCACCTTTGGAGGCTGGGGCCGGCCGCCAGCCTCGATGAGCACGCCAAGCGCCGCACCAGCATCTGCGCCCTGCAGGGCCTGGATGCCAGAGCCTGGAGCGAGAAGGCCCAATTGGAGGAGCAGCTGGCCCTTGCAGGCGCAAGGCCGGCTGGGCTGCCCGCGGTGCTGGCCAGCCACCTCAAGGCTGTGGCCGCCGCGCCGGCCTGGCCCGCGGGCCATTTTGCCCTGGCAGGCTTTCTTGAGCGCTGCGCCAACAGCCAGGACCCCCGGCTCTGCGGGCAAGCCTTGGGCTCGCTGCTGCCAGATTGGGGCAGCACCTTTTCTGTGGATGACCCCTGCGCGCGCATCCTCCATGTCGCTCTGCATGAGCAGACCCTGGGCTTGGCCCAGCAGCCCTGGAATGTGTTCGAGCATCGCAATGCTGCCCGGCTCTGGCTGCGCTTGGGCAAGCCTGAGATGGCAATGGCAGAGCTTGAGCGCGCCGTGCTCTTGGAACCCAATTACCTGGCTGCTTGGGAAGCTCTTGAGAATTTAAAAGTGCGTAGCATAGGGGGAAACAGGAACCCATCAGAGGAGGTTAACAGGATTAAGCAGGCGGGCTTTATTGCTGCTTCACCATATGAAATAGCCTTGATTAAGACGTCTAAATAGTTTTAGTATCGGTCTTTAAAAAAATGTTGACCCCTGCATATCATTTGTATAAAATGCCGAAGTTAAATAAGATATCAACAGATTAGTTTTATTGCCATTCAATGCTTTTGCGCTTAAGAGGCCAGCTTGGGCATCACCATCAAAGATGTCGCAAAAAGAGTCGGCGTCACTCCTGCGACAGTCTCCATGGTCATCAACAACAAGCCGCGCATCAGCGAGGCCACGCGCAACAAGGTGCTGGAAGCCATCAAGGAGCTGGATTACTATCCGCATGCTGGCGCCCGCAACTTGGTGCTCAAGCGCACCAGCACCATTGGCGTGGCGGCCAGCTTCTTCACCTATCCTTTCATCCTGGAGATCCTCACCGGCATTGAGCTGGAGCTGCGCCAGACCGAGTACAACATGGTGCTCTTCGGCACCCGGGGCCTTGCCAAGACCGAGGATTCGGTCATCCACAGCATCGCGCGCGAGCGCAAGGTGGACGGGCTCATCACCATCACGCTGGACCTCAAAGACAGCCAAGTCGAGGATTTCCGCAAGAACAACCTCTCGCTGGTGGCGCTGGAGCGCGACTACAAGGGCGTGGACTGCGTGGTGGTGAACAATGAGAAGGGCGCCTTTGACGCCACCCGCCACCTGGCCCAGCTGGGGCACAAGCGCATCAGCCTGGTGAACGGCCTGGTGGGCCACCCGGGCTCGGATGAGCGCCAGCGCGGCTATGAGCGGGCCATCCTCGAGTCGGGCTTGAGCCTGGACAAAGCCTACTGGCGACACATCGACAACTTCTCCCGCAAGGAGGGCTTTGAGGCCGCCCAGGACCTGATGTCCATGTCGCAGGCGCCCACCGCCATCTTTGTGGCCGCCGGCGACCAGGCGGCCTTGGGCGTCATCCAGGCCCTGGGCCGCATGGGCAAGCGCGTGCCCGAGGACGTCTCGGTGGTGGGCTACGATGACATCCCGCTCTCTGAGATGATAGAGCCCAGCCTGACCACGGTGCGCCAGCCCATGCAGCAGATCGGCGCGCAGGCCTTCAAGCAGCTGCTCTCCAGCATCAAGGACGGCTCCAGCCATCAGCCCTTCAAGATGGTGTACGACGCGGAATTGATCGTCCGCCAGAGCTCTGGCCCCTGCACCCATTGACCCTTTTGAGAGGATGGCGACCTTGCGATCCGCAAGCCTGATGATCACCGCGGTCTGCTTGTTCCTGATCCCCGGCTCAGTCTTTGCCGGGGCCATGATGGACACTGTCCCCACCGGCTCTTCAGCCTATGCGGACATGCAGCAGCTTGTCAAAGACGGCCTGGCGCACGGCGATTTCAGCGGCGGCCAGCCCCGCACCCGCCTGGAATTCGCCCTGGCCATCAATGCCATGCCAGCCGCCCCCTTGAGCGAGGCGGACATGGCCTCGGCCGACCGCCTGAAGGCAGAGTTCGACCAGGAGCTGGCCAGCATCAAGCAGCGCGTGGAGGCGGCCGGGGCCGAGGCCAGCCTGCGCGATGAGGAGATGACCGCTCTCGAAGACCAAGTGGATGAGCTGAACAAGCAGATCAGGGCCAAGACCTTCACGGGCGGCAAGGTCCCTGAGATAACGTCCATCCTGGGCGCGGTGTTCCAAGACATCACGGGCTATGGCCTGCCTGACCGCCACGGCGATGCCTTTGTCTACAACTTCACCCTGGCCATGGCCGGCAAGATCAGCGATGGCAGCACGGTCATCTTCAACTTCAACCCCGGCCTCTCGCCCGGCCTGATGGGCAGCTACGAGGATGCCGGCGATGCCATCCAGCAGGGGCCCTCGGGCAGCCGCAACAGCATCTTCGATGCCTTCAAGCTGACCTGGGTCAACAGCGACCAGAGCGCTGACTTCACCGTGGGCAACCAGTTCTGGCACACCAGCATCCTGGGCATCTCAGGCAAGCTCTCGGACCGGCCCGTGCTCTTTGAGCGCAGCCCCTATGCCGGCAACCAGAGCACCAAGTCGGCCTTTGAGAACCAGTTCCTCTCCGGCATCCCCAAGCGCGCGCCCGAGGAGAGCGAGCATCCCTTGATGGGCGGCTTGGGCGACATGGCCCTGCCCTATGACCTCAAGTGGATGGTCATGACCGGATACAACGAGGGCTATTATGATTCGCCCTATATCGGCCTGCACGAGTACGCCAGCACCCTCAAGCTTGACAAGGACCAGAGCACGGGCACGGATATCACGGGTCTGATCTACTATCGCGGCAACCAGCGCTCTGAGCTGGACATGCTGGGCACGCCCAGCTACCAGTTCAACAGCGGCCTGCAGAGCAACCTGCTCTACGGCATCAACGCCAGCCAAAAGTTCGGGCACTGGACCGTTGAGGCTGAGGGCAATGTGGCCAATTACAAGAAGTATGACGGCGACCCCACCAGCGACAATAGCGTCACCCCCTACACGGTCTTGAACAGCCCAGTGATGGTCTCATCCACAGCCTGGTCGCAAGACCCCACCTTTGACCTGACCGGCCTGGCCCTGCGCGGCAAGCTGGAATATGAGAACGCTGGCTTCAAGCTGGGCGCGGATGGCTACAGCATCTCGCCCGATTATCTGGTGAATGCTGGCGGCACGGCCCTGCTCAGCGACAATCTGGAAGGCCTGCGGCCTGGCACCACCATGGGCAGCCGCTCCAACACTCAGGCTGACGGCTTGAACGACTTGAGCTACAGGCCCGATCCCCGGCCTGGCCACACTGGCCAGGTGCTGCACGACACCGTGGTCTCAGACCCCACCCTGCCCATGATCGACACCAACACCTATGGCTTGAGCACCCAGTTCAGCGTCTTCCATACCTTTTTCAGCTTCCGCCTGCAGAACAGCACCCAGCAAGACCCCACCAGCGCGGTCATCGTGAGCAGCCACTTCTTGAACGGCCAGAACCTGGATGGCGGCGGCTGGTTCAGCTTCTTCAGCAACAACTACAGCCGCTGGGACCCGGCTGACTACTACATCACCGGCTATCCGCTCACTGCCACGGCCACCGAGAACTTCAGCCAGCAGCTGGACAGCTACAACCGCGAGACCTACAAGGGCATCGTGCAATCGCAGAACCCGGCCACCGATGGCAGCAGCATCATCTATCACCATGCCTACCGCCAGCTGGAATCCTTCCAGTGGCGCACCCAGCAGGAGCAGATCCTCACCTCGGACCGCACCACGGGCAAGGCGCTGGACCCCAGCTGCAAGTCCATCAGCTACGCGGACATGGACATGCGCAGCCGGCTCAACGAGATGCTGGGCATGAGCCAGGGCCTTTATTTGCAGTTCTTCCAGGACATCACCACGGTCAATGACCAGGTGCTGATGGTGCCCAGCGCCGACCCGGACAACCTCTTTGTGCAGATGGTCTCCAGCTCAACCCTGGTCTACAACATGACCCCCAGCACGAACCTGCTGCTGAACGTCGGCTATGAGAACTGGCGCAGCAACAGGGTCTATGGGCCCTACACCCTGCACTATGACGAGCGCCAAGCCGGCACCGGCTTTGACTGGGACATCTACCCTGGCAAGCTCTCCATCTACGGGCGCATCAAGGTCTTCTACCACTATGACGCCTTCTGCGGCGCCAATGACTTCATTGGCAGGCAGATGTGGTGGGAGCTCAAGTCGTACTTCTAAGAAAAGCTTGATCCGCGGTTCTCGAAGCGTTTCTGTCCAACCCTAACGATGGGGGTTCACCCGTGAGGAAGTTGCTACTCTATTCCGCTGTGTTGGCCCTGGCCCTGCCTTGGCAGGCGCGGGCCCTGGAGCAGTCTGATCCGCAGCTCTTGGGCGGGGCAGGGGAGCGCACGCTGGCCAGCCAGGTCAGCAGCCAGGACCCTTCCTACCAGGTGCTCAAGGACTTGGCGGACCGCGGGGCCCTGAGCCGGCCCTTCCCGCAGGACGGCAGCAGCCTGAGCCGGGCTGAGATGGCCCTGCTGGTGGAAGACGCTGCCCGCACCGTGCTGGGGCCCAACAGCATCCAGATGGCGGACCTTCCGGCTTTGCCGCCCCTGCCTGGCGAAGTGGCGGCGCCCAGCGCGCCCCCTGCTGCTTTCAGCGCCACCACGGCGGACAAAGACGCGGTCTACAAGCTGGTGCAGCAGTACCAGGACGACCTGATGAAGCTGGGCGCCAAGCTGACCAGCATTGAGGACCAGCTGGCCGCCCTCAAGCAGCGCGACGACGACCTGAACAGCAAGATCGACCATCTGCTCAAGATGACGGGCCTCAAGATCAAT
>CAYXCT010000076.1:0-9438 GCA_964463435.1 uncultured bacterium
GATCGCCGCCATCGCGGACACGCTTCGCAATGAGCCGCTGATGACCTGGAGCGGGGAATGCCCCAGCAGTTCCTTCATGCGGGGCGGCTTGGCCTTGCGGCCCTCGTAGAGGCTCTCCACGATCTGGTTGAGCAGGGCGGCCTGCCGGCCGGCGGCCATGCGCAGGCCGGCGGCGTCATGCATGGTGATGATGGCAAAGCCCAGGGCCACCATGAAGGCCGGGCTCTGCCAGCCCGCGCTCAGGCCCACGCACACGGTCATGCTGGCCACAAAGCTGGAATGCGAGCTGGGCATGCCCCCGGTCTCCACCAGCAGCTTCCAGTCCAGCTTGCCGGCGCGAAAGTACTGGATGACCATCTTGAGCGCCTGGGCGACGAGCCAGGCCAGGGCGGTGGTCATGAAGATGGGGTGGCTGAGGATGCCCCCCAGGGCGGCGAAGAAAGCGGTCATGCGCGGGACCTCCCAGGCAGGTTCAATGGTCGCGGGCGGCCACGAAGCGCGCCAGGGCGGCCAGCGGCGCGGCCTGGGGCCCCAGGGGCCTCAAGCAGGCCAGGCTGGCTCTTATCTCGCGGGCCAAGCGGGCCTTGGCCGCGGACAGGCCGTGCACCGCCGGGTAGGTGGCCTTCTTGCGGGCGGCATCGCTGCCCACGGCCTTGCCCAGCTTCTTGGCATCGCCCTCCACGTTGAGGATGTCATCCGCCACCTGGAAGGCCAAGCCCACATGGCGGCCATAGCCAAGCAGGGCCTGGCGCGCTGCCGGCTTCGCGCCGGCCAGCACCGCCCCGCATTCCAGGCTGGCGGCCAGCAGGTCGCCGGTCTTGTGGGCATGGATGTAGTCCAGGGCAGCCGGGCTCACCCGCTTGCCCTCGCTGGCGATGTCCACGGCCTGGCCCGCCACCATGCCCTGGTAGCCGGCGGCCAGCGCGAAGAGCCGCAGGGCCTCGGCATCGCGCTTGAGCGCCAGGCTGTTCTCAGCCATCAGCTGGAAGGCCAGGGTGAGCAGGGCATCGCCAGCCAGGATGGCCGTGGCTTCGCCAAAGGCCTTGTGGCAGGTGGGCTTGCCGCGCCGCAGGTCATCATCGTCCAAGGCCGGCAGGTCATCGTGGATGAGGGAATAAGTGTGCAGGCACTCCAGGGCGCAAGCCGCGCGCAGCACCTTCCGGGCGGGCATGCCGCAGGCCTCAGCCGCGGCCATCACCAGCACCGGCCGCAGGCGCTTGCCGCCGGCCATCAGGCTGTGGCGCATGGCATCCACCAGGGTTCCGGCCGGCCCGCGCTTGAGCAGGCCGGCCAGGGCCTTCTCCACCAGGGCCTGGCGCGCCCGCAGGTAGGCAGCGAGCTTAGGGTCAGAAAAGGCTTCCCTCTCCCGGCTTGCTGGCTTTGCGGCCCGGCTTGCGGCTGGCCGGCTTGGCTTGGCTCTCTGGGGCATGCTCCTCATCCTCCTCTGGCTCTGCTTGCGGGAAGGCCGGGTCAGCGAAGGCCTTGAGCCCCGGCTTGCCATCCTTGTCTTGGCTCAGCTGCTCCACCTTGCGGCGGGCAGCCTCCAGCTTCTCCGAGAGCTTGCCCGAGAGCAGCATGCCCTGTTCAAAGCGCTGCATGGCCTCTTCCAGGGGCAGCTCGCCGCCCTCCAGCTGGCCCACCAGGGCCTCCAAGGCCTCCAGCCCCGCCTCAAACCCCTTTTCCTCAGCCATGGCCAACCTCCTCCAAGCGCGTCACCTGGGCCCGCAGGGCGCCCTGGCCCAGGAGGATGCGGACCTCCTCCCCGGGCTTGGCCTGGGCGGCGGCCTTGAGCAGGCGGCCGCCCGGCACGCTGAACGCCGCCGCATAGCCCCTGGCCAGGATGGCCAGGGGCGAGAGGGCCTTGAGCTTCTCGGTCAAACCCTCCAAGGCCAGGCCGCGCACCGCCACCTGGTTGCGCAAGGCCTGGGCCAGGCGCGGCTTGAGCTCAGCCAGCCGCTTGCGGTGCTGCTCGAGCACCAGGGAAGGGCTTGAGCGCGACAAACGGGCCGCCAAGGCCTCGGCCCTCTGCCCCAGCCGCTCCAGCCTGCGGTCCAAGGCCAGCGCCATGCCCTGATCCGCGGCGTCCAGCCGCTGGCGCAGCTGCTCGCGCGAGGGCGCCATCAGCTCAGCCGCGGCCGAGGGCGTGGGGGCCCGCAAGTCGGCCACAAAGTCGGCGATGGTGAAGTCTGTCTCGTGGCCCACGGCGGAGAGCACCGGCACGCGGCACTCAAAGATGGCCCGCGCCACGGCCTCCTCATTGAAGGCCCACAGGTCCTCCAGCGAGCCGCCGCCGCGCGCCACCACCACCAAGTCCACGGGCCCGGCCTGGCCCTGGCTGGCCGCTTCGATGGCCTGGCTGATCTCTTGCGCCGCGCCCTCGCCCTGCACCTTGACCGGCAGCACCACGATGTCCAGGTAGGGGCAGCGCCGGGCCGTGACGTTCAGGATGTCTTGGATGACCGCGCCGGTGGGAGATGTGACCACCGCCACCCGGCGGGGCAGCGCGGGCAGGGGCCGCTTGCGCGCCTTGTCAAAGAGGCCCTCAGCCTCCAGCTTGCGCTTGAGCTGCTCAAAGGCCAGCTGCAAGGCGCCCAGGCCCTGCGGCTCCAGGCGCTCCACCACCATCTGGTACTCGCCGCGCGGCTCATACACGCTGAGCCGGCCGTAGGCCGCCACCTTCACGCCATCCGCCAGCTCAAAGCGCAGGCTCGAGCGCGCGCCGCGCCACATCACGGCCTTGAGCTGGGCGCCGGCGTCCTTGAGGCTGAAGTACAGGTGCCCGGATGCCGCGGCCTTGAAGTTGCTGACCTCGCCCTCCACCCACAGGCCGTCAAAGCCCTGCTCCACCAGGCCCTTGACCTGGCGGGTGAGCTCGCTGACGGTGAGGATCTCGCGTTCCTGGGCTGGGCTCATAGTGAAGGGATACTATCAGGCCGGCGCTGGCATGACAAGCCAGGGGTGCAAAAAAGCCCGCCCAGGCAGGGCGGGCTTTGATGAATCAACTCAGGGCTTACCAAGGGCTTTTCGTGGCTTGCGCTTAACTCCGTAAGGAGGGGATGGCTCCGAGACCTTATCCCCTTGGGGCCTTCCCGGATGGTCCGGTGGTTTGAAGGTGTGAAGGATCAAACCCCTTATAGGCCCAAAATGCCTGGTATTGGCTGTGATCAAGAGCAGGCCATGCTCTAAAGCAGTGGCAGCTATCAAAGCATCCCCCACATGCAAACCAGAAGGCATCGCATGCTCTTCGATCAATGCCATGGCACGGTGCGAGATGTTCGGTGTGATCGGAAGCACCTCAATGTTCATGTCACGCATAAAGCCGCGAGCTGCGCTGAGCTGCTTGGTATCGCGGGATCCTTGCAAAAATTCCATATATGTCTGGGCCGAAATGCAAGGGGCCGGATCCTTTTGCAGCAAGCGCGCCGCCTGCAAATCTCCACGCCGACACCAGATAAGCACGTCAGTATCATAGAGCGCCATAACGCCCTGCACGCAGGTCCCGCATCTCCTCTGCCACAGTGCGGCCATCCCCGGGGTCGCTGCCAAAGAACGGATGGTCTTGCACGCGCATCTTGCCTGGCTTGGCAGGCACAAGATAGCCCTTCACCTTGCCCCTATAGGTCAAAGTCACCGTCTCGCGCCGGTCGAGCGCCTCCATCAACTCGCGGGTCTTATAGCGAAGATCAACTACCGTGGCTTTCATGTTCCGCCCCAAGAGAAGGTCGCGTTCTGCCTAATGTCTAATTATACTAGACATCTTGGAAACGTGCCATCCCTTCCAATTCACTGCCTAACAACAGCGGTCCAATTTGAATTCCACCATAAGCGCCAACTAATAAAAAGTGCAATGAGGATTATCACGGCGACCGCCGCGAGACTCCCTCCGCTTAACCATCCACCCTGCTTCCTCACCAATCCGCTTCCACCACCCCGCCCAGCTGCTGCAGGCTCTGGGGGCTGTACTGATGCACCTCGAACTTGTTGCCGTCCGGGTCCTCCAGCCAGATCTGGTCGGTGTGGTCGCAGCCGCGCTTCTTGGGGGTGAAGGCCACTCCCTGGCGTGCCAGATGCGCCATCAAGCCATCGATGTCCCCGGTCTCCAGGCAGAAATGGGCCAGGCCGTTGTTGACCACTGGCCCCAAGCCCTTGTCCTCGAACATCTCGATGTAGGCGTGGTCCGCGATCTCCATATAGATGCCAAAGTCCGCGCCCTTGCGGGTGAAGCGGAAGCGGTCCACGAAGCCCAGCTTGTGGTAATAGGCCAGCGAGCGCTTGAGGTCCTTGACATTGAGGCACACATGAGCCAGCCGCGTGAACACCTTGCCTCCTATTGCTTGAGGGTGCTGATGTAATGGGCCTTGAGGGGCTCATAGGCCCCCAGGTTGAAGCGGAGGATCTCCCGCAGGCGGCCGGGCATGAAGAGCGGGGCGCGGGTGAGCAGGCAGAGGTGGTTGTAGTAGGCCGCCAGGCCCGGGTCTGCGAAGCAGGGCCGACCGCTGACCAGGCTCTCCTTGTAGCCCTCGGGCAGGTGGCGGGTGAAATGGCCTATGCGGATGCCCGTGTTGGCCGGCAGGCGCGCCAGCAGCGGGTCAGAGAGCGCGAACTGGTCGATGATGAAGGCCCTGGGCCCGGCGTAATAGCCCACCATGCCGATGCTGCCCGTGGCATACACCAGCGGGGCCTTGAGGCTGGCTTGGTGCAGGTCCAATCCGGTCTTGGCGAACATGCCCAGCGGCCAGGGCTGGCGGCCATGCCAGTAGAGCAGCGAGGAGGTGGGGTGATAGTAGGCCTTCTCGTCAGCCACCCCGTCCCTGGGGATGTCGCTGACCGTGTCCAACTGGAAGCAGAAGGGCGCGTGGCCCTCCACCGCGCCAGCCAGGGCCAGCGCCAGCGCCGCGGCCAGCGCCCAGCGCGGCTTGCAGGGCAGCAGCGCCAGGCTGGCCACGCCCAGCATCAGGGGCGCGGTGAAGAAGCGGCCCAGCATGAAATCGCCGCCCACCCACAGCACAAAGGCCAGGTAGAACAAGCCGCCCAAGGCCAGGGCCGCGCCCTCGGCGCCGCCGGCCCAGGCCGCCCAAGCCAGGCCCAGGGCCGTGGCCGGCAGCAGCACCCAATCCCCGGATAGGCTATCCTTGAAATAGACCAGGCCCTGGTGCCAAAAGGCGCTATGGGGCAGGCCGGTGCCCAATTTGGCATAGGCGGTGTTGGGGAATGGGAAGCCGTAATAAAGCAGGGAGAAGGCCTCCCAAGCCAGCCAGGGCAAGAAGCCCAGGCCCAGCAGGCCCAGCGCCTTGGCCCAGCCCGCCTGGCGGGCATGCCTGGAAAAGACCAGGGCCGATCCCGGCAAGGCCAGCAGCAGCAGGTCCTGCCGGTCCAGCATCAGCAGGCAGGCCAGCAGATACAGGCCCAGGGCCTGGCGGCCATCGCACCCTCGGCCGCGCTGGGCGTAGAGCTGCATGGCGAAGAGCAGGATGAGCAGGTGGCTGAGCGGATTCTCCAGGCCGGAGGCGCTGTAGTCGATGAAGATGCGCGAGCTGAAGAGGATGAGCAGGCTGGCCGCGGCCAGGCGCAGGCCCTTGGCCCGCAGCACCAGCAGGGCGATGAGCAGCGCCCCGCAGAGCCAGCTCAAAGCCAGCACGCAGAGGTAGAGATTGGGGATGGCCTGCTGGGCCAAGAGGATGCAGAAGAGCCAGAGCGGGTGGGTGTAGACCTGGACGCGCTCGCCCACGTTCCACACCAGCCCCAGGCCGTGGCGCCAGTTGTCCGCCACGCGCAGGGTGATGAAGATGTCATCCCCCAGCCAGGAATGGCACCAGAAGAGCACCGTGAAGCAGGCCAGGGCCAGGGCCAGCAAAATGCCCGCCCTGGACCGCCCAGGCGGGGGGGCCAGCCTCACAGCTCCACCTGCCGCAGGTACTGGGCCGCCTCCTCGGGCGCGGTGGGATTGATGTAGAAGCCGCTGCCCTGCTCAAAGCCCGCCACCTGGGTGAGCAGGGGGATGATCTCGAGGTGCCAGTGGAACTCCTGCTGGCAGGGCTCGGCCAGGGGGGCGGTGTGCAGGATGAGGCTGTAGGCCGGCCCGCCCAAGGCCCGCTTGAGGCGGCGCAGGCTTTCCCTCAGCAATCTGGCCAGGTCCAGCGAGGCCGGGCGCTCCAAGGCGCCAAAATCGTGGGCATGCTGCTTGGGGAAGATGGCCAGCTCAAAGGGGAAGCCGGCGGCAAAGGGGGCCAGCAGGATGAAATGCTCGCTCTCAGCCACCACCCGCTCGCGCACCTCGGCCTCATAGCGCAGGATGTCGCAGAACAGGCAGCGCTCCTTCAGCGCGAACCAGGCCCGCGCGCCAGCCAGCTTCTCGGCCACCCGCTTGGGCACCACCGGGGTGGCGATGATCTGGCTGTGGGGGTGCTCGGCCCCGGCCCCGGAAGCCGTGCCATGGTTGCGGAAGGCCAGGATGTAGCGCATGCGCAGGTCGCGGCGCAGGTCCAGGCTGCGGTCGCGCCAGGCCAGCAGCACCCGCTCCACCTGCTCAGGGGCCATGGCATCCAGGTCGCCGTGGTGCTGGGGCGACTCGATGACCACCTCATGGGCGCCCAGACCGTTCATCAAGTCATAGGGTCCCTGCCCGCGGCGGTCCGGCGCGGCCTCCACCTGCAGCACCGGGTGCTTGCTCGGCACCACGCGCAACTGCCAGGCGCCATCCGCCCCGTTGTAGGAGAGGATGGCCGGCGGGGTCTTTGACTCATGGCCGGGGCAAAAAGGGCAGGCCCGCGGCGGTGCCGGGGCCTGTTCCTCTGCTGGCAAGATGGGCCGCTTGCCTCGCTCGTGCGATATGATCACCCAGCGCTCAGTGGCCGGGTCCTTGCGCAATTCGGGCATGGGCCCTCCCTCAGGCCTTGGTGTCCTCTTCCTTCTTCTTGGGCACGGCTTCCACGGCGCTGCGCAGCATGCGCACGTTCACGCCCTCGGCCACGCGCACCACCACCCTGTCCTCCTCCACCTTCTGCAGGGTGCCCAGCATGCCGCCGCTGGTGATCACCTCATCGCCGGGCTTCAGCGCTTCCAGCATGGCCTTGCGCTCCTTGGCCTGCTTCTGCTGGGGGCGCCACATGAGGAAGTAGAAGACCACCACGATCAGCAGCAGGGGGGCGAACTGGATCAGGGGATTGGGGGCCGAGGCGCCAGCGGCGGCGTCCGCGCCTGGGGCGCTGGGGGCCATGGCATACAGGTTGGTCTCGAGCACGTTCTCCTCCAATAGATGGTGTTAGAGCCGGTTCAATCGGCGTTCCGGCTGGCCAAGAGCGCGAGCTGGGCCTTCTTTTCCTCAAAAAACCGGCCTATTTCTATGCTCTCACGGATGAAGCGGGCCAAGGTTATCATGGAATGCAGGTTGTGTAAAGAACAGAGCCTCAGCGCCAGGATCTCGCCGCAGCGCAGCAGGTGGCGCAGGTAGGCCCGGCT
Organism: uncultured bacterium; assembly: GCA_964463435.1. Lineage (GTDB taxonomy): Bacteria > Oederibacteriota > JAJYGY01 > JAJYGY01 > JAJYGY01 > CAYXCT01. Next base: position 7,459 of record CAYXCT010000076.1, read on the forward strand.
GAAGTTGCGGCAGGTGTAGCACTCGCAGCCCTCCTCGGGCGGCCGCAGGTCCTCGGCGTAGCGGGCATTCTTCAGCACCAGGCGGCCTTGGCGGGTGAAGAGGGTGCCGTTGCGCGCGATGCGGGTGGGGAAGACGCAGTCGAACATGTCCACGCCGCGCGCCACGCCCTCCCAGAGGTCCTCGGGGGTGCCCACGCCCATCAGGTAGCGGGGCTTGTCCTCGGGCAGCAAGGGGGTGGTGGCCTCCAGGGCCTCGTGCATGAGGGGCTTGGGCTCGCCCACCGAGAGGCCGCCGATGGCGTAGCCCGGCAGCCCCAGGGGCACCAGGTCGGCCGCGGAGCGCGCGCGCATCACCGGGTCCACCCCGCCCTGCACGATGCCAAAGAGCGCCTGCGCCTCAGGGTCGCAGGCCCGCTGCCATTGCTCCTTGCAGCGCTTGGCCCAGGCCGCCGTGCGCCGCACCGCGGCATCCAGCTCATCGGCGGTGCAAGGGTGGGGCGGGCATTGGTCAAAGGCCATCAGGATGTCGGAGCCCAGGGCCCGCTGGATATCCACCGCCGACTCGGGCGTGAAGCGGTGGCGGCTGCCATCAAAGGGCGAGCTGAAGGTGACGCCCTCGTCATCCACCTTGGCCAGGGGCGCCAGCGAGAAGACCTGAAAGCCGCCGCTGTCGGTCAGCACCGGGCGCTCCCAGGCCATGAAGCGGTGCAGGCCGCCCGCGCGCTCGATCAGGGCCGCGCCCGGCCGCAGGTAGAGGTGGAAGGTGTTGCCCAGGATGATCTCGGCGCCCACATCGCGCAGGTCCTGCGGGCAGAGGGTCTTGACCGAGGCCTGGGTGCCCACGGGCATGAAGACCGGCGTGCGCACCGATCCGTGCTTGAGCTCCAGCAGGCCGGCGCGCGCCGCGCCCTCGCGCGCAATGACAGCGAACCTCACCAGGCCTCCATCAGCTTGGCGCTGGCGCGGCGCAGCAGGGCCACCAGCTCGGCATCGCAGTGGCCCTCGCCGGAATATTGGGGGAGGTGGCCGAAGCGCTCGCCCTCATAATACAGGCCGAAGTCCATGCTGCGGTGGCTCCAATAGGTGAAGCCATAGCCCTCCTCGGCCAGGATGCTGGTGAAGTCATCCATCCAGCGCAGCTGGTCCTGGCGCGGGGCCTTCAGGTACACGCCGAACTCGCCGCAAAAGACGGGCACCTGATGGGCGTCGCGGAAGGCCCGCACCGGGGCCAGCAGGCTCTTGAGCCGGGCGCGGTCCCAGGCGCCGGCCAGGTGCCCGGCCTGGGCCTCAGCCTGCTGGCCTCCCCGGGCCAGCGCCTCGGCCAGGCCCTGGGCCTGGCCCGGATAGGGCTGGGGCAGGGGCATCTCCAGGGTCCACTTGACCCAGGGCGCGCCCTGATGGGTGAAGTGCACCGGCTCATAGAAATGGAAGGTGTAGACGGTGCGCTCGTCCCCGGTGGGCTTGAGGCTGGCGAACTCCTGGGCCGTGTTCCACATGTTGCTGCCGCACACGATGGGCCGGCGGCCATCCTCCTTGCGGATGGCCGCGGTGAGCTTGCCGGCCAGCGACTGCCAGTCCGCCGCGCAAGGCGCCACCGGCTCGTTCATCAGCTCAAAGAGCAGCCAATCCCCTGCCCTGCGGAAGTGCCGGGCCAGGCTGGACCACAGGCCGCAGGCCTGCTCCTGCAGGGCCAAGTCGCTGTAGATGCTGTTGCGGGCCATGTCCACGAAGCTGTGCCCCGGCACCTCATGCAGGTCCAGGATGATGTTGAGCCGGTGGGCCTCAGCCATCTCCACGGCCCGCTCCAGGTGGGCCAGGCCGGCGGGGTCCAGCGCGCCCGGCTGCTTGAGCAGCAGGTCAGCCTTGAAGGGAACGCGCACGGTGCTGAAGCCCCAGCGGCTCACCTGGCGGAAGTCGGCCTCGGTGATGAAGCCGCGGATGTGCCCCTCCTCCAGGCTGCACTGGGAGAGCCAGCCCCCA
>CAYXCT010000077.1:0-9197 GCA_964463435.1 uncultured bacterium
CGTGCGCCAGGCGGTGGGCCCAGATGGCGTGCAGGCCGCTGTAGAGCAGGAAGACCTGCACGCGGCTGCGGGCGGCCGGGTCGTCCTTCATCACCGCCGCGATGTCCTCATGGATGCGCTTGAGCACAGATCCTCCAGGCCTCAAAGGCCGCGAACCATCTTCTCGATCTCTTCCAGATGCTGGGTCTCCTCTTCCACCAAGCGGGTCAGCATGCTGGAGAGGGCCACATCCTGGGCCACCAGGGGCAGCATCTTGGCATAGCCCTCCATGGCCTCGCGCTCGCTCTTCAAGTCCTCGCGCAGCATCTGGGCGATGCTCTGGCCCTTGGGCTGGTAGATCTCAAGGATCTTGACCACCGGGTCGCCGCCCAGGGCCACGATCTTCTCGCCCAGCTTGGTGGCGTGGTTCATCGAGTCATGCGCCTGCTCGCGCAGCAGCTCGACGATCATCTTGCGGTGCGGGCCAAAGACCAGGAAGCTCTGGTGCAGGTAGCGCGCCACTGAGCTCATCTCGTGCTCCAGGGCCTGGTTGAGCCTCTTGATCACCTTCACCTTGTCCATGGCGCCTCCATCATTCTTCGGCCCGTGAGGCCTTGGGCCCCTGGCAGGCCGCGCACAGCCCGTAGATCTCAAGCCGGGCTTCCTCGCTCCTGAAATCCCCCTCGCGGCAGATCTTGTCGGCCACCGCCTCGATGAGGGGGTTCTCGAACTCATCGATGCGGCCGCAGCGAGTGCAGATGAGATGGTGGTGGGGCGTGGCCTTGTAGCCGTGCTCAAAGCAGGCGCGGCCGTGCTGGAACTTGCTCTCCAGGGCCAGCCCGCACTCGGTGAAGAGCTTGAGGCAGCGGTAGACCGTGCTGGTCCCCACCTTGCGGTCCACCTGGCGCACGCGCGCGGTCAGCTCATCCACGGTGATGTGCTTGGGCGCCTCCAGGAACAGGCGCAGCACGGTCTCCCGCTGGCTGGTCTGCTTGAGCCCCTTCTGCCGCAGGTACTGGGCAAGGATCCGCGATTCATCGCGCATGAGAGCGCCTCCTTGCAACCTTTATCCGATGGCCCCGGCGCGCTTGTCAAGGCCCGGCGGCCCGCGCCAAGGCTTGTGCTTTGGCCGCATTTCAGGTAGCTTCTTTGGCGAGACCCCCCTCTTTTGAGGATCCCATGACCCGACTGAGCATCGCCCTGAACGACCTCAAGCTTCAGCCCTTCACCGCCCTCGGGCCCGAGGGCATCATCCTGGCCTGCGGCAGCGGCGCCGAGCCGGGCGCGAGCAACCCCATGACCATCTCCTGGGGCATGTTCGGCTCGGTGTGGGAGCGCCCGGTGGCCAGCATCCTGGTGCGGCCGTCGCGCCACACCCACGGCCTGCTGATGAAGAGCCCGGACTTCACCCTCAACTGGCTGCCCGACCATCTCATCACCGCGGTGAACATCTGCGGCCAGGCCAGCGGCTCTGGCGGCGGCAAGTGGGAGCTGGCGGGCATCACGCCCGAGCGCGGGCTCAAAGCCGCCTCGCCCCTGGTGGCCGAGTCCCTGCTCTCGCTGGAATGCCGCATCCTCATCCGCCAGCCCCTGGACCCCGGCCAGCTGCAGGCCCTGGGCCTGGGCATCTTCTACCCCCAGGGCGACCACCACACCCTGCTGATCGGCGAGGTGATGGCGGCCTCGGCCGCGGAGGGCAGCAAGCACAAGTTCAGCTGAGGATGAGCGCCTCGCGAGAAAAAGGCGGCCTGCGGGCCGCCTTTTTCTTTGCTACCCCAAGCTCTCCTTCCACATCAGCAGCGCATCCTCCTGGGTGTCCAGGTAATAGCGCGGCCGCATGGCCACCGGCTTGAAGCCCAGCCCTTCGTAGAGGGCGATGGCCGGCGCGTTGCCCCGCCGCACCTCTAGGGTGGCCCGCAGGCAGCCTTCCAGCGCCGCCCGCTCCAGCAGCTTCAGCATCAATTCCCTGCCCAATCCCTGGCGCTGGTGGCCCGGGGCCACGGCCACATTGGTGATGTGGGCCTCATCCACGGCCTTCCAGAAGCCGCCAAAGCTGAGCAGCTGCCCCTGGCGCCAGCCCAGCAGCCAGTGGCAGACCTGCGGGTTCTCCAGCTCGGCGGCGAAGAGCGCCCGGCTCCAGGGCAGGCGGTTGGTGGCCGCCTCCAGCTGGGCGATGGCATCCAGGTCCGCCTCGGACAGGGCCCGGTATTCCACCGGCCCCGCCGGCTCAGGGCCGGTCGAGCTCAAGGCCCTGCACCGAGCTCTCCACGCCCTCGCAAACCAGCCGCGTGGGGGCCTTGAGCCCGTCCACGGCCTGGTAGCCCTTGAGCAGGATGGCAGGCTCGGCCTTGCCCCAGCTCAGGCTCTCAAAGAGCCCGTCCGGCCCCAGATGGAAGACCGCCACGGCCCTCAGGCCCTTGGCGCTGGCCGTGGCCTCGGCGGCATGCGGCCCCAGGCTGCGCCACTTGAGCGGCGCGGCGGCCAGGCCGCCGGGCACCACGGCCAGGGCGCGCAGCCAGCGGCAGAGCAGGGCCTGGGTGAGCGCCGGCCCCTGCACCTGGGGCCGGTCAAAGAGGTTGAGGCTCTTGCACAGCGACTGGCCCTGGCCGAAGGCCAGCCGCTCGCGCAGGCCATAGAGCGGGCAGAGCGGGAAGCCGGCCTGCACATCCCAGACCGCGCCCGGCTCGGTCAGCGAGACCCAGATGCTGGCTTGGTAGCGCATGGGGTCTGGGCCGGGCAGGCCCAAATGCGCCCGGCCGTCCTCAGTGAAGCGCGCGAAGCGCGGCAGCACTTGGCCGGCCATGCCGCTGGCCTTGAGATGGCGCGCCAGGGCGGCCGGCAGGCGGCCGAGCAAAGCCTGGTCCAGCTGCAGGGCGGGCTGGCCAAAAGCTGACTCTGCCAGCGCCGAGGCCTCGTCCTGGGCCAGGCCCTTGAGGGCCCAGCTGCCAGCCCAAGAGGCGGCCAAAGCGGACAAGAGCAGGATCAGCACCAGCACTATCAGTTTCTTGGCCATCATGCGCTCCTTGCAGGGGGGTGCAGTTGGTCCCACTTGATCTCGGCCTCGCTGCGCCGCAGATACAGGGGCTCCAGCAGGAGTGGGTCGTCAAAGGATGCTTGCGAGAGCCGGGCCCAGGCCAGGCGGCCCACGCTGGCGGCGTCCGCCGAGCGGAGGGCTGGCTCAGCCGCGCGGCAGAAGCCCAGCACGCCGCTCTTCTCCACTTGCGGCGCCAGGCGCTCCAGCGCATCGCCGGTGAGCCAATGGGGGGCTTTGAGCTCCGCGGCCGCGGCCTCCAGGGCCAGCATGGCCGGGGGCTTCAGCTCATGCCAGCCGCCAGCGCGGCGCTGATACAGGCCGCGGTAGACCTGGCCGTGGCGCGCATCCAGCCACACGGCCACCGGCAGCTCGGGCTGGCCCAGGCGCTCGGCGCGCGCCGCGAGCTCGCCCACGCCCGCCACCTTGAGCCCGCGGGCCTGGGCCGCGCCCTTGGCCATGGCCAGGCTGCCGCGCAGGCCGGTGAAGCTGCCCGGGCCCAGCGACAGGGCCAGGGCTTGCAGGGAATCAGGGCCCCAGCCCTGGGCCTTGAGCAGGGCGTCCAGGCCCGGCAGCAGGCCCTCGCTCTGGCGCATGGGCAGGTCCTGGCAGGCCTCGCTAAGCAGGCGCGGGCCGTCAAAGAGGGCCAGGCAGAGCAGGTCGGTGCTGGTGTTGATGGCGGCGAATCTCAAGGCCTTCGCACCTCGATGACGCGCTCACTGGGCCCCAGGGCAATGAGATCCACCCGCCAAGCCTTGGGCGGGGCCAGGGGCCCCAGGCGCTCCGGCCATTCCACGGCGCAGACCCCGGCCTCAAAGGCCTCTTCCAGCCCCAGGCCCTCGCAGGCGCCGGGGGAGGCCAAGCGGTAGAGGTCGGCATGATAGAAGGGCAAGCGGCCGCCCAAGTGCTCATGCAGCAGGGTGAAGGTGGGCGAGGTGACCAAAGCGGGATCCAGGCCCAGGCCCTGGGCCAGGCCCTGGCAGAAGCAGGTCTTGCCGCTGCCCAGGTCGCCGAAGAGCAGCAGCACGCTGCCCTTCTCGAGCCCGGCTGCCAGGCTGGCGGCCAGCGCGCGGGTGTCCTCGGGCGAGCTGCTCTGATGGCGCGCAAGGCCCGCCATCTCAGCCCCTGAAATGGTCATAGCCCGCCTGCGCCAGGGGCTGGCTGCGCCGGCCCTGGCGCAGGCAGAGGCCTGCGCGGGGGCCCAGCACCTCGCCGATGCAGGCCACCGGGGTGCCGGTCTGGCGGGGCATCTCCTCCAGCACCAGGCTGGCCTTGGCCGCCGGCACGGTGAAGAGCAGCTCGTAGTCCTCGCCGCCATAGAGGGCCCAATCCAGGGCCTTGCGCCGCAGGGGCAAGGCGGCCACGCAAGCGCCCGCGTGCAGGGGGATGGCCGAGGCCTCCAGGCGCATGCCCGCCCGGCTCGCGCCGCAGATGTGGCCAGCCTCGCTGGCCAGGCCGTCGCTGATATCGATGCAGGCCGTGGCAGCCCTGCGGTCCAGCAGCCAGCGCCCGGCCAGGTAGCGGGGCTGGGGCAGAAGGTGCCGCTTCTCGCAGAGGGCGCGGGCATCGGCATCCACCTTGGCGCGCGGGGCCTTGAGGCAGGCCAGGCCCGCGGCGCTGCCGCCCAGGCTGCCGGTCACCATCACCTTGTCGCCCGGCTTGGCGCCAGCGCGGGTCAAGGCCCGCCCGGCCTCGGCCTCGCCCAGGCAGCAGATGTCGATCACCAGGGGCCCAGGCGAGCGGGTGGTGTCGCCCCCGGCCAGCTCGGCGCCAAAGGACTGGCCCCAGGCCGCCAGGCCGTCATAGAGCGCGGCGAAGAAACCTTCATCCAAGCCTTTTCGTTTTGGGATGCTGAGGGAGACCAGGTAGGCGCGGGGCAGGCCGCCCATGGCGGCGATGTCGGAGAGGCTGGCGGCCAGGGCTTTGGCGCCCAGCTGCCATGGGCCGGTGGTGGCCAGGTCGAAATGCACGCCTTCAACGAGGAGGTCGCAGGTGGCCAAGATCTCGCAGCCCGGGCTGGGCTTGAGCGCGCAGGCATCATCGCCCGCGCCCAGGCGCAGGGGGCTGCCGGCAAGGGCTTCGGGATGCCGCGCGCGCATGGCGCGGATGAAGCCGAACTCGCCCAGGGCCTTCAGGCTCATGGCGCCTGGCGCGCTTGCTTGCTCTTGCTGTGCTTGGCCTTGATGGGGGCCGCGGCCTGCAGGGCATCAAGGCGGGCCTGGGCCTGGTCCCACACGGCCTGGGGATAGTCGTCGATCACCTTTTGATAGGCTTGCATGGCCTTGGCGGTCTGGCTCAGGGCCTCATAGCATTCGCCGATGCTGCCCTGGGCCTCCGCGGCCAAAAAGCCCTTGGGCAGGGCCTTGATGACCTGGCCATAGGCGCTGATGGCCTGCGGGAACTGGCCCTGGTCCTGGTAGACCTTGCCCAGGCCTTGCAGGGCCTCGCCGGCCCAGTCCGTGCCCGGGAAATCGCGGCTCACCGCCTGGTAGCCGGAGAGGGCCTGCGCGTAGTCATGCTCCTCTTCCTGCAGCTTGGCCACCTGCAGGCTGGTGAAGGCCCTCAGGTCGGCCTTGCTGCCCTCGCCGCCCAGGCGGGCCAGCAGCTGGCGGTAGGCTGCGATGGCATCATCAAGCCGGCCAGCCTCCTCATAGGCGGTGGCCAGGCTGGTGAGGGCCTGGGTGGCCAGCTCATGGTTGGGATAGCGCTCGAGGATGGTCTTGTAGATGCTCACTGCCTTGTCCAGGCGGCGCTCCACAAAGGCCTGCTGGGCCTGGTCCAGCTTGGTGCGCACCGCGCGGTCCGGGTTGCCCCAGCCCCGGTCCTGGCCGAAGCTGAAGATGCCCCAAGCCAGGCCGGCGATGGCCACGATGATGACAAGGATGAGGAGCTGGCGGCGCAGGATGTCCTGCTCAGTGCCAGGGATAAGGGGGGTGTCCTTTGGAGCCAAGGGGGACCTCTTGCCTGAAGTTGGGTTGATCAATGGAAGCGGACCGTGGTGCTGCCTTGATAGCGGCGGCCATCAGCCGTCTCGCCCCAGGCCTTGACCGTGTATTCGCCGGCCGGGATGGCGATGAGGCTGGGGATGACGGTGCGGAAGGCCCAGGCCTTCTGCTGGGCATCCCAATGGAAGGGCATCACCCAGGCCCCGGGCACAGCCACCGTGCCTGAGACCGAGGCCAGCGCCGCATCCGGCTCAGGCCTGGCGCTCACGCGCACCAGCATGCCCGGCGCCAGCTCGGCGGGCTGCACGCTGAGGATGAGGCGCCGCTCGGGCTGCACCGGGGCATGGCTGCAGCCTGCGAGCAGGCCCAGGCCGAGGGCCAGGGCCAGCAGCAGCCTTGGCCTCACGCCGCGTCCTTGCCGGAGAGCTTGGAAAGGTCCTTGTCCGCGCGGGAGCTGGCCAGGATCAGGCCCAAGAAGGTGGGCATGCAGAAGAAGCCGAGGATGATGACGCCGATCCAGATGGCTTCCAGGGCCGTGTCCAGGCCCAGCAGCGCGCGCAGGCTGTCATACTTGACCAGCATCACGATGGTGGCGACGATGACGGCCATGAAGAGGAACAGGGTCCACTTGGCGCTGGCCACCTTGCCGGACTCGACCATGCGCTGCTCGCGGAGGCTGGTGAGCTCCTTCTCCTCCTCGGGCAGGGGGTTGGTGATGTTGATCAGCTTCTCGATGCGGCGCTCAAGGTTCAGGTGGTGGATCATCACCACGCCGATCCAGCCCCAGATGAAGAGCAGCAGCACCACGCCCAGGGTGATGAGGAAGGTGAACTCCATGCGCACTCCCAAAGAAAAAGGTCTCAACCAACGGCCACCTGTTTCATGGCCCGCGGCAAGGCGGAACACAGCTCCGAAGCCAGCAGCAATCCCTCGGCCCCGGCCTGCGTTTCCCCTGCTAGTGAATGAGTATAAACCGCCAGCCGCCCGGCGTCCAGCGGGGAAAGTCCCTGCGCCATCAGCGACCCCAGCAGGCCTGCCAGCACATCCCCGGTGCCGGCCGTGGCCAGCTCCGGCCCGCCCAGGGAGTCGATGAAGAGCGAGCCCTCAGGCCCGGCCACCAGGGTGCGGGGGCCCTTGAGCACCACCACGCAGCCCCGCGCCTTGGCCTGGCCCAGCGCCGCGGCAGGGCGGTCCGCCTCCGGGTCAGCCCCCGGCGCCATCAGGCGCCGCATCTCGCCGCTGTGGGGCGTGATCACCCGCGGCGCCAGGCTGGGCAGGGGCGGCAGGCCGGCCAGGGCGAAGAGCGCGTCGGCATCAAAGACCGCCGGGATGGCCAGCTCGCGCCACAGGGCCCGCGCCAGGTCCAGGGTCTCGCTGTCGCGGCCGAACCCAGGGCCCACCACCGCGGCCTGGCACTGGCCGGCCAGGGCGAGGAGCGCGGGCAGCTCGGCCATGCTCAAGTGCGGGCCGCCCAGAGCATGCACCAGGGCCTCGGGCAGGCCCCGGCGCAGCACATCCGCCGGGGCCGCGGGCACGGCGCAGTGCAGCATGCCGGCCCCGGCCTTGAAGCCGGCCAGGCTGGCCAGATAAGCCGCGCCCGGGTAGTCCTGGCTGCCGGCGATGACCAGGAGCGTTCCAACATTGCGCTTATGGGCCCCAGCATCCCGACGCGGCACCAGGCCCGCGAGTTCCCCGGCTTCCATCAGGCTCCAAGCCGGGCCGCTGGCCAGGCGGGGCGGGATGCCGATGTCCGCGGCCACCAGGCTGCCGCAGAGCTGGGCGCCCGGCAGCAGCACCAGGCCGCGCTTGACCCCGCCAAAGGTGATGGTGAGGCTGGCCTGCACGCAAGCGCCCGCGGGCCGGCCCGTGTCAGCATTGAGGCCGCTGGGCAGGTCCAAGGATGCCACGGGCTTGCCAGCGGCATTGATGGCTTGGATGAGCTGGGCCACCGCCCCGGCGGGCGCGCCCTGGCTGCCGGTGCCAAGCAGGGCATCCACCACCAGGTCCGCCTGAGCCAGGCAGGCCGGGGCGTCCCCTGCCAGCTTGAGCCCCATCTTGAGGCAGGTGCCGAGCGCCGCGGCGCAGGCCGGCGCAAGCTCGGCTTGGGGATGGGAATTGAGCAGCAGCACGCGGGCCCCGCTGTTGGCGAGATGCCGGGCCGCCACCAAGCCATCCCCGCCATTGCTGCCCTTGCCAAATGCCACGGCCACGGCCTTGCCAGCCAAGGGGCCAAAGGCCTTTTCCATGGCCATCACAGCCTGCAGGCCCGCGTTCTCCATCAGCGCCGCCTGCGCAATGCCCAGGTCTTCAATGGCCCAGCGGTCCATATCGCGAGCCTGCTCAACGCTCAAGAGCCGCATCAGATCTTCTCCCAGATGGCCACGGCCGCGGCCTGGTCCTTGGTGTGCGTGATGCTCAAAGCGAGCTTTGTCCCCTTGGGCAGCTTCATCTTGCCGATCAGGGCCAGGCTCACGCGGCCTTGGGCATCGCGCAGCACCTCGATGTCGCTGGCCTGCCAGCCGCCCTTCCACGCCGCGCTCATGGCCTTGTAGCAGGCCTCTTTGGCCGCCCAGCGGGCCGTCAAGCCGGGCCAGGGGTCCTTCTGGCGCTGGCAATAGGCCAGCTCCTTGGCCGTGTACACGCGGCCCAGGAATCGCTGGCCCCCGCGCTCAGCCGCCTTGCGGATGCGCGCCACTGATTCAAGGTCTATGCCGATGCCCAGGATCATCAATGCCTAATAGTTAGCGGGAATTCATACGGCCGTTCTTGCCATTACGGCCCTACCTTGTTTTACGCAGCCAGTCCAACAACACCCACTCCCCCGGCATACGCTCGATTTTCCAAAAATGCCAGCCATTCATTGGCCGGCGCGTTATAACCGTAGCCACGGCCGAAGGTGAGGTATAACGTTTGCCTCTGAAAGAGATCATGCCGTCCTTCAACACCCTAGCCTCATAGTCTCTGCCTTTGATTGTAGCCTTCAGCTTCCGTGACCGGAACTCATATCCATATAGCACAGGCTTACGCCCCTCAAAGTCTTCTCCCGGGGCCACCTTTGCGCGCACACGCCCTGTCAAAGCATCTTCTTCCGCCTGAAAATAAAGCTTCACCTTCCTCTGATAACCCCGAGTCAAATCTTCTGACTTTTGGAATCGGCCCTGTTGTTTGTTGCCCAGGGGCTGAGCCACCCGCATGAGCAGCGATTCCAACTCGCGCAGCGGAACATCGCCAACGGTAAAATA
>CAYXCT010000078.1:0-9170 GCA_964463435.1 uncultured bacterium
CCGGCCTATGACCCCTGGCTGGCGCTCAACAGCAGCAGCTACTACTACTTTGGCTACCAGATCGCGGCCACCCTGGCCAAGCTCTCGGGCATCCCCGCCAATGTGGCCTACAACCTGAGCCTGGCGCTCTTCTTCGGCCTGAGCGTGCTGGCCGCCTATGGGGTGGCCCTGGCCCTGGCCGGCCGCCGGCGCTTCGGCCTGATGGCCGCCGGGGCGGTGGCCATGGCCGGCTCGCTGTGGACCGTGCCCTACCTGGTGCGCTCCTTCTTCACGTTTGGCGGGGTGCGCCATCTCTTCGCCGGCATGCTCAGCTTTCCCTTCATCTGGGACCCCACCCGCTTCCCTGAGCTGGTCAACAACCTCATCTTCGAGTTCCCCTACTTCAGCTACACCTACGGCGACTTGCACCCCCATAACATGGTGCTGCCCTTTGCCCTGCTCTTCCTTGGCCTCTTGGCCCGGCCCTTTTTGAGCCGCGAGACCGGGCTCAAGGCCCTGGGCGAGACCTGGCCGCGCCGCCTGCTGCTGGTGTGGCTGCTGGCCTTGACGCTGGATGCGCAATACTGCATCAACGCATGGAACTGGCCGGTGGCCCTGGCCCTGGCCCTGCCCGCCCTGCTGCTGGCCCTGTGGGTGGGCCGGCCCGGCAGCTGGCCCCAGCGCTGCTTGCATGCCCTGCTGGGCCTGGCCGTGGGCCTCATCATCGCGCCCTTGGGCCGCTTGCTCTTCCATGCCTTCCACGCCGGCTTTGCCCAGGGCGTGGACCAGGTGGGCAGGGTGGACATCTCAGAGCGGCAGGCCCCGGGCTACCTGCTCTTCGCCTTCTTCGCCCTGGGCCTGATGGGGCTCTTCAGCCTGTGGCCCCTGCGCCTGCAGGCCTGGCTGACGGCCCGCGACAGGGCCCTGGGCTACCTCAAGCTGGCCCAGCGGGGGCCGATGGCCCTGCTCAGCCGCCTGCCCGAGCGCCTGTGGCTCAAGATGCCGGTGCCCAGCGCCCTGCTGGCCCTGGTGCTGGGCCTGCTGGGCTTGAGCATGGCCATGGGCCTGCTCTGGCCCCGCGGCGTGGTGTGGGTGATGGGCTTCGGCCTGGCCGCCTTCTGCGCCTCGGGCCTGGCCATGCTCATGGCGGATGCGGGGCCGGGCGCGGGGGCTGAGGCCTTTGCCTGGGTGCTGGGCTTCATCAGCATGGCGGTGGTGGTGGGCAGCGAGTTCCGCTACGTGGCCGACCGCATGAACACGCTCTTCAAGTTCTACTTTCAGGCCTGGGCCTTCATGGGCCTGGTGTACGCCGTGGGCGCCAGCCGCAGCTTCAAGGCTCTGGAAGCCGCGCCCGCCAAGCCCCGGCGCGGCCGCGGCCGGGCCAAAGCCGGCCTGGCCTGGGGCTGGGTGCTGGGCTTCGCGGCCCTCGCGGTGGCCCTGCTCTTCTTGGCGGGCCTGGGCGACTACGCCACCCTCAACGCCGGCGGCCGCTGCCAGCTGAGCCTGCTGGCCCTGCTATGCCTGATGGCCCTGCCCAGCCTGGCCCTGCTCTTCCCGGGCCGCGCGCTCAAGGCCGCCTGGCTGGGGGCGCTGCTGGGCCTGGGCGCCCTGGGCCTGCTCTACTTTGGCGGGGCCTCGCTGTGCCGGGTGGCGCTGGCCAACCACGGCCAGCGGCCCAGCCTGGATGGCACGGCCTTCATGGCCAGCATGGAGCCGCGCGGCACGGGCCGCGACAACGGCGACTACGACAAGGATGACTACAGCCTCATCCAGTGGCTCAACCAGAACGCCGACCGCACCGAGGCGGTGCTGGAGGCGCCGGGCCAGGACATGTACAAGGGCTATTCCCGCTTCGCCATCTACACCGGGCTGCCCACGGTGCTGGGCTGGGAGTACCAGGTGGGGCAGCAGCTGGGGGTCAACGCCGGCAGCCGCCTGACGGACCGCGACGCCGACATCCGCGCCATCTACACCACCACCGATGACGCGCAAGCCCTGCGCCTGCTGGCCAAGTATCATGTCCGCTGGGTGGTGGTGGGCGGGCTTGAGCGCAAGAACTACGCGGGGCCGGGGCTGGAGAAGTTCAGCCATCTGCTCAAGCTGGCGCAGCAGAGCGGGCCGTCCCTGCTCTACCGCGTGCCCGGGGGGGCTTAGATGCGCCTGGGGTTCCTTCTCTGCCTGCTCATGCCGTGGGGCCTGGCTGCTGCCGAAGCAGCGCCGCTTGGCGCCAGCGCTCAAGCCCCGGCCGCCCCGGCCCTGCTCAGCCCTGCGGCGCAGGCCACGGCTGCGGCCCTGCCCATGCCCGAGCTGCCGGATGCCGCGGCCTTGACCGCCAGCGCCCAGGCGCAGGCCCCAGCCGCTGTCACGGCCAGCGCGGCCAGCGCGCTTTCGCCCAGCGCCCAGGCCCTGGGCCTGACGCGCAGCGCCGTGCCCAGGCTGGTGACCACCACGGCCCACGAGGAGGAGTCGAGCTTCGCCTTCCTCTCGGCCCCGGCCGGCACCCTGCCCTCCGAGTTCCACGGGCTCATCCTGGGGGCCAGCCTCTCGCAGCTGTGGGTGGACGGCGGCCAGCCCCTGGGCTACCGCCTTGAGCTGGGCTGGGAGTTCGAGGGCGGCTGGGCCCTCAAGAGCGGCATTGAGAGCTTCTATTACCAAGCCAGGGCCGCGGACGGCAAGCGCGACTATTCAGAGAGCGACTGGGTGAGCACCCTGCTGTGGTATCTGCCCTGCAAGTCGGCGCTGCAGCCCAGCCTGGGCGTCACCTTTGAGAGCGTGTTCGGCAGCAGCTCGCTCTCCCAGGCCAACGCCAGCGGCAGCTCGGCGCAGAATTCCACCCTGCCCATGACCGGGCTGGCGCCGGTGGCGGGCCTGGCCTGGCGGCCCTCGCCGGCCTGGCTGGTGGAGCTGCAGGCCCGCGCGCTGGGCAGCCTCACCGGAGGCCACCTGGCCGCGGTCACCTTGGGGTTCGCCCGCCTCTTCTGAGGGGCCATGCAGCAGCAGGCCATTTTTCAGGGCTTCCTTGCCATCGCTGCCTTGGCCGGCGGCTTGTTCCTCTTCTTCTCGGCCTTCCGCCGCCTGGCCCTGCGCCGGGCCGTGGAGGACACGCCCACCAGCAAGGCCCGCTCCGCGGCCCTGGGCCGGGTGGAGCTGAAGGGCCGCTGCCGCGGGCCGGCCCTCAAGGCGCCCTTCTCCGGCCTGGACTGCGTCTGGTGCCGCATCAAGGTGGAAGAAGAGCGCACAGAGACCGACCTGCGCGGCCGCCGCAGCAGGAGCTGGGTGACGCTCCACGAATCGGTGCGGGCCCCGCTCTTCACCCTGGATGACGGCACTGGCGAGATCCAAGTCGACCCGCAGGGCGCTGAGGTGGACGCCGTTGAGACCCTCAGCTGGACCAGCGGCTGGCTTCAGGCAAAGGCCCTGCCGCCAGGGCCGGAAGCCTTTCAGTGGGCCACGGGCGGCAAGCGCCGGCTCACGGAATGGGGGCTGCTGAAGGATGCGCCGCTCTATGCCCTGGGCGTGCTGCGCGAGCCGGCCGCCGGGGAAGGGGAGAAGCCGGCGCCACGGCTGATGCGGGGCCGCAATGGCGAGCCCTTCTACCTGAGCAGCCGGGACGAGCAGAGCATCTTGAGCTCCCTGCTCGGCGCCGTGATGGCGCGGCTGGTGCTGGGCGCGGCCCTGGCCCTGGGCTCCCTGGCATTCTTGGCTTGGCGCTTGTCGGCATGGCATTGACCCCTGCTTTGGAGGCGAGATGATGATGCCTTGGGTGGTGCTGGGAATCTTGGTGCTGGCGCTGCTGGCGGCGGGGCTGTGGGCTTTGGGCGCCTACAATGCCCTGGTGGCCCTCAAGAACGCCATCGACTTGGCCTGGAGCAACATGGAGGTGCTGCTCAAGCAGCGCCACGACGAGCTGGGCAAGCTGGTGGAGGTGGTGAAGGGGAGCCGCGACTTTGAGCAGCAGACCCTTGAGAAGGTCATCGAGGCGCGCTCGGCTTTCTCCGCCGCCGGCAGCCGGGCCCAGGCCATGGCCGGCGCCGCGGCCGAGAGCGCGGCCCTGCGCGGGCTCTTCGCCGTGGCCGAGGCCTACCCGGACCTGAAGGCCAGCGCCAGCTTTGCCGCGCTGCAGCAGCGCATCAGCCAGCTGGAGGACCAGGTGGCTGACCGGCGCGAAGGCTACAATGACACGGTGAACATCTTCAACACCCGCATCGCCCAGTTCCCCGACAGCCTGCTGGCCGGCCTGCTGGACTATCACCGCCATGAATACTTCAAGGTGGAGGTGGTCGACACCCAGGACGCGGCCATCAGCTTCCGCTGAGCGCCGTGCCCGCCGCGCCGACAATCAGCCTGGTCATCCCGGCCTACAACGAAGAGCGCCGGCTGGGGCCCACCCTGGACAAGGTGGGCGCCTACCTGCGCCGCCGCCGGCTGGCCCATGAGGTGCTGGTGGTGGATGACGGCAGCCAGGACCGCACCGCGGCCCTGGTGCTGGCTGCCCGCCGCCGCCTTCCCGGCCTCCGCCTCATCCGCAACGGGCACAACCAGGGCAAGGGCGCCTCGGTGCAGCACGGGGTGATGCTGGCCCGCGCGCCCCGCGTCCTCTTCTCAGACGCCGACCTCTCCACGCCCATCGAGGAGCTGGAGAAGCTGGAGCTGGCCTTGGATGCCGGGGCGGATTTCGCCATCGGCTCGCGGGGCCTGCTGCGCTCGCAGGTGGAGGTGCGCCAGCCCTTTTATCGCATGGCCATGGGCAAGGGATTCAACCTGCTGGTGCAGGCCCTGGCCGTGCCCGGGGTGATGGACACCCAGTGCGGCTTCAAGCTCTTCACCCGCGCCGCTGGCCAGCGGGTGCTGGGCCTGCAGCGGGTGACGCGCTTCGGCTTTGATGTGGAGATGCTCTACCTGGCCCGCAAGCTGGGCTTCAAGCTGCGCGAGGTGCCGGTGCGCTGGATCGACTCGCCCTTTTCCACGGTCAACCCCATCGCGGATTCCAGCCAGATGTTCTTCGACCTGCTGCAGATCAGGCTCAATGACTGGCAGGGCAAGTACCGCGAAAGGGCTTGAGCCAGGGATGGATATCTGGGGCATGAGAAAGGGGAGGCGGAACACCGCCTCCCCTTTCTTCGTCAGGACTCAAGCATAGACCCATTGGATGATCGAGCTCTCGCTGTCCCAGACCAGGGCCCGGGGCTCAGCGTAGCGGCCCTGGATGTCCCCGGGATTGGCCAAGAGCACCTTCTGGCCCGTGGCCAATTCAAGGTGCTCCACCCTGGCCCTATGGGTATGGCCATAGAAGACCGCGCGATAATCCCCGCTCAATGCAAGCTCTTTCGCGCTTTCTGGGTGGTGGCAAAAAGCCGCTTGGCCAGCGGGCTTGAGGCTCAAGCTGCCGCTGGCCTGGCAGATGCGGGCTTGGCGCAGATGGCCCAGCCGGAGCAGGGCCGCGGCTTGGGCCTGGTCACAGTTGCCCAAACAGGCGTGCAGGGGCGCTCCAAACAGGGCCAGCTGGTCGAGGATGCCCGGCGAGCCGATGTCCCCGCAGCAGACCAAGGCCGCCACCTCGGCCTGGCCCAGGCGGGCCAGCACCCGGGCCAGGTTCTGGGAGCGGTCATGGATGTCAGAGAGCACGGCTAGGCGCAAGCGCAGCCTCAGGAGCAAGGGATGGTTCAGGGGGCGGAAAGGCCTTGGCTGTATCCATGGCCAAATATCGGTATAGGGGCCGCTGGAAAGGGCCTTTCAGCAAAAGCAATAATTGACGGATGCCGCAGAAAAGGTATAATTTGAAGGATTTTCAGTTTATTCGGATAAGGGGGAAAGCGCCCTTTTCTCTCTGACCGCTTGAACAGGCTTCCCGCGGAGCGGGAAAGATGGAGGCTGCTTTTGAACGAGCTTTTTTGGATCCTGGTGTGGTGGCTGCAGTCCACCCTGCTGATGGTCATCACCCTGCCTTTGGCATGGAGGGTCTTCTCGTTCTTGCCGGACAAGGGCCTGGGCTTGGCGCGCATCTTCGGCTTGATGCTGGTATCCTACACCATTTGGCTGGCCGGCTTCATCCACTATTCGCCCGCCACCATTGCGCTGGCCTGGGCCGCCCTGGCCGCCGGGTCGTGGCTGGTATGGCGGCGGGAAGGCAAGGCTATCCGCGCCTTTTTGTCCGCCAATAGCGGCCTGGTGCTGGTCTATGAGGCGCTCTTCTTCATGCTCTTGGTCTTCTGGGCCTTTGTGCGCATGCGGCATCCCGAGATCGTGGACCAAGAGAAGTTCATGGATTTCGCCTTCTTCAACGCTTTCCGCCATGAGAGCCGCTTCCCGCCTTTCGACCCCTGGCTGGCCGGCGCCAAGAATTACATCAACTATTATTATTTCGGCTATCTCAGCATGTCCAGCTTCGCCCGCTTGAGCGGGGTGGATCCGGCCGTGGGCTACAACCTGGTCATCGCCCTGCTCTATGCCCTGACCGGCTGCGGCATCTTCTCGCTGGGCTACAACCTGACCAAGCGCCTGCTGCCCGCCTTTGCTGGCCTGGCCCTGCTGCAGGTCTTGGGCAACCTGGACGGCGCGGTCCAATTGCTGCAGAACGGATGGCGCGGCATTGACTGGTGGCGGCCCACCCGCCTGATCCACGACGTGGTCTCGGGCGGCGCGCATTTCAACGCCTGGTGGGATGCCAGCAGCCCGGCCTATCTGGCGGCGCACGGCCTGGCCGCGGATGCGGCGCGCGATGCCTGCATCAGCGAGTTCCCCTACTTCACCTTCTTGCATGGCGACATGCACCCGCACCTGGTGGCCATGCCCTTTGCGCTGCTGGCCTTGGGTTTGGCCCTGGCCCTGCTCAAGAGCCCCTGGCCCGGCACGCTCAGCCTCAAGCCCTTCCGCTACGATGGCCCCTGGCCTTACCTGGCGCTGGCGCTATGCCTGGGCTGCCTGACCATGATGAATACCTGGGACCTGCCGGCTTATGGCCTCACCGCTTCGCTGGCCCTGCTGCTGCACCAGCACCGCGCTGGCCGCCTGCGCCAGCACTGGCTGCAAGGCTGGCTCTTGCCCAGCGCCGGCCTGCTGCTGCTGACCCTGCTCTTCGCCTCCCCCTTCCTGGCTTTCTTCAAGGCCCCTGCCAAGGGCATCGGCTTCACGGCTGCCAAGACCGGGCTCAAGGACACCCTGGTCTTCTGGGGCGCATTTTTGGCCGTGCTGGCGCCCTTTGTGGCCTTCAAGCTGAGCAGCCTGGGCCGGGCCCTGGCCTTGGGCAGGGCTTTGCCTCTCTACTCTGTGGAGGCTTTGCCAGCCAAGCCTGCCGCAGCTGGCAAGGCCGCGCTCGCGGGCAAGCCGGCCAAGGCCAAGCTCAAGCTCAAGCCTGCGCAGGATGCCTGCCCCAAGTGCCAGGCCAAGGTCCGCGCTGGCAATGCCTTTTGCGGCCAGTGCGGTGCCAAGATGGAGGCAGCGGAGCCCGCGGCTGAGCCGCCCGCCCAGGCCCTGGCCGCGGCCAAGCCGCCGGCCCTGGCCGCGCGCCTGCTCACCATCTTCGCCAAGCCCTCCAAGGGCCTCTCGCATGGCCCGGCCGCGTTGCTCTTCTGGGCCTGGGCCCTCTCTGGCCTGGCTCTGCTCATCCTCATGCCCACCACCGGCCTGCTCTGGCTGCTGTTGGGCGCCGCTTTGCTGCTGCTCTACAGCCGCGCCGACGAGCCCGAGGGCCTCTTCGCCCTGGCCGCGCTGGCCGTGGGCCTGTCCTTCATCCTGGCCGTGGAATGGCTGCACCTGCGCGACACCTTTGAGGACAACCCGGTTCTGGTGCGCATGAACACGGTCTTCAAGTTCTACTTCGCGGCCTGGATCCTGCTCTCGGCCGCCGCGCCCCTGGCCTTGCACCAGTTGGAGCGCGGCCTGGCCGCGGCCTGGGGCAAGGCCGCGCGCCTGGCGGTGCTGGCCCTGGTGGGGCTGGCCTTGCTGGCCGGCCTGGCCTATCCCGTGTACGCCACGCGCGGCGTGTGGGACAACTACGATGCCTTCAGCAACCTGCCGCCCACCCTGGACGGCATGGCCTGGCTCAAGCGCGACAACCCGGACGACGCCGAGGTCATCCTGCGCATGCGCGACCTGCCTGGCGCTCCGGTGGTGGCCGAGGCGGTGGGCGGGGAATACACGCATTTCGCGCGGGTGAGCAGCTTCACCGGCCTGCCTTGCCCAGTGGGCTGGCCCGGCCATGAGCTGCAGTGGCGCAACAGCTACCCCGGGGTGGCCCAGCAGGACATGGACACCCTCTATTCCACGATGGACCCGGCGGTGGCCCAGGGCCTGATCGCCAAGTACGACATCCGCTACGTCTTTGTGGGGGCGCTGGAGAGGCAGAAGTATGCCGCTGCCGCGCTGGCCAAGTTCGATGGCTTCATGGACCGCTTCATCACCAGCAACAGCACGGTGCTCTACGCCCGCAGGGGCTGAGCGCCGCCTTCAACGCCGGCGACAGCCGGGAACACGACGAGGAGCCCCATGGCTTTGAAGTGCCCCAAGTGCGGCGAGGACAACCCCAAGAACAACCGCTTCTGCGACAGCTGCGGCACCAAGCTGGCGGCGGCCGAGCCGGAGCGCAAAGAGGCCCTGGCACGGCGCCCGGCGCCGCCGGCCGCGGCCAAGGCGGCAGAGGCTTCCGGCCCCGGCTTCCTCACGGGCGTGAACAGCGATCTGGTGTGGCTGCTGGTCATCGTGGCCTTTGGCGCCTTCTTGCGGCTGTGGGCCCTGGGCGAGAAGCCGCTGCATCATGACGAATCCATCCATGCCTGGTACAGCTTCAAGCTCTTCACCAGCGGCGGCAACGAGTACAAGTACGACCCGGCCTACCATGGGCCCTTCCTCTACCACGCCAACGCCATCATGTACTTCATCTTCGGCACCTCGGATTTCGCCTGCCGCCTGCTGCCGGCGATCTTCGGCATCGGCATCATCGCCTTCATGGGCGCCTGGAAGGGATTGCTGGGCCGCAAGGGCTCGCTGATCGCGGCCTTCCTCATCGCCATCTCGCCCACCTTCAGCTATGTCTCGCGTTTCATCCGCGATGACATCTACATGGCCCTGGGCACCCTGGCCATGGTGTGGGGCCTCTTCCGCTGGTTCGATGAGAAGCAGGACAAATACCTCTACTGGGCCACGGCGGGCTTCATCGTCAGCTTCACCAGCATGGAGGCCACCTGGATCTTCGC